>NZ_JBSSFD010000005.1:0-204739 GCF_054062295.1 Lysinibacillus sp. TE18511 | reverse complement strand
CGAATCCACGGTAGCATTGATTATTTCACACCCGATGCGTATGAGAAAATGTGCCGAGCAGCAGCGTAAAAAAGGGGTACAAAGAAATCTACCCCACCACATTTTTCGGGCGCAACTTCCATGCATTTTCCGCTCTACATCCCGAGTAGGCGGTCAAAGGCTCCTTTCACTTTGACGGGCTACTCGGGATGTGGAACACTCCAAAAATGGACGTTGCGCAACACACAAAAAATTAACTTGAGTGTGTCTATAATCTTGACGTAGATCCAGTGTGCGCCAAAACTTAGTAAAAAGGTTTGCTAATTTCTAAAACTGACTTAATTGTGAAGCGGTTTTCGGTCTTGAGGAGTTTGAAAGGCCATATTAATTGATGACTTTAAAATGAATCAGCAAATTTAATGGCGTAAAGATAAGTATAATTGCAAGGTTAGGCAGTACACTAATAAAGTAAAAAGGTTTACTTCAGTAAAATAAGGTATATTATATTTGTTGAATGGATTCTCTTTAAAGACAAGAAAAGTAGGTGAACAAAGTGGGGAAATATCAATTGGATACCAAAGGTCAGGTGGCTGTGGCAAAGTATCATGAAAAACAAAAGCCTGCCAAATTTGATAAAAAGCAGCAACTTGAAAAAATACGTGCGGAGTATTTGAAAAAAAAGCAAAAACAAACAGATAAATAATATGAATGAAAACATAGGAAGACTAAAATCTCCCTATGTTTTTCTTATTCGAAGTTCTTTTTTTCAATTGATGATAGAGTTTATTATTCTCCTAAATTCCAGATTCGGTGACAAAAAACTCGTCATCAGATATCCATTCCTCACTAATTGATTTTGAAAACGAAACGATATGTCCATTATTAAAAATAATAATGTTGTAAAACAGAGGTTCACCACTACAATTGAGGACAAGAATTACATGAATTGAACGGGAATTTTCTGTTTTAATGAAAATAAAATTAACAATAATAAGTGTGCGGAAGGTTCAATTTTTTGATGAATTAAAGTTTTAATAAAAGTGAAGAAAAATTAAGGCATAACCTTAGTTTCAAAAGTGATATAACATATTAGGAAAAGTTACATTAGGTAATAGACAGTAGAAGAATTATCGATATATTTTAAAAACAGAACCTTGATTGCTTTTAGTTTTTTTTAGGTACAATCTACGTATTTCTTTATGAAGTAAGTCCTCTGAAGCAGGTTTACTTTTAATTATCGTTGAAATATCCTGCGGTTCAATACTACGATCATCTGTTTTATAGCTACGACGGTTAAGAATTTCAGCAGTACGATTAATGTTTCCCTGATAAGCATATTCTTGTATGACACGTTGAGTAAAATTTTTGGGTTGATAATTTTCAATTAAACTGATGTAGTCTTGAAAAACTTTTAGATCCTTTTTTGCTTGATTATACGTACGGAATTTTTTCATGGCAATTCCTCCCTAGGATTTTAATAGTTTTATAATATATTATGGAAATAAACTGGATTCAATTATTTTTTTAAAAAGCCAGATATAGTTTTTTATGTTAGAAGTAAGATTAAAAAATGAATTATAAAGAAGGGATTATTAGTTAAAAAGGAAGCTTGTGAAAAAAATACACAAGCTTCCTTTTTAATTTTTTTGCAAGCGTGCGAAGATTTCAATTGATATATTCAGTATCATTCGAATATCGTCTTCATTTTTATCTTCAAGCGTGTTCATTAAGAGTTTTAAAAGCTCATCTTTATTATTTTCTGGGTCTTCATTTCCGCTAATTTCAGGTATAAGTACGCTACCTGGACCGACCTTTAGGGCATCTAATATTTTAGTTAAAGTTTGTAACGTAATATTTCTCTCTCCACGTTCAACATCTGATAAATACGGGGCTTGAAAATCACATTTCTCTGCTAGTTCGTCGATTGTTAATTTTTGAGCCTTCCTAATTGCTCTGATGTTCATTCCTACGCGTTTTGTTAAATCCATTTATATCCCCCCACTTTAAGCCTATGTGAGGTAAAACAAATATTACATACTATTAAAGTATAATAAAAATAACTTATAAGTTTATTTCGATTGATTTATATTATCTTTCGGTATTAAAATGATATTAATTAATTTAAAAGGAGTGTGTTGAAATGGATTTAAATTATAGTTTAATGATGGGTTTAGATTATAGTTTAATGACGGATTTAAAAGATATAGAGTTGAAGCTAGAAGAGTTGGAAGCAAGATATAAGAAAAAGTATTTCCGTAAAGATACGAAAAGAGCATGGAGCTTTAAATGTCATTGCGGCGAAAAAGTAGTAAGTAATGTAGCAGATGAATACTTTATTTCATTAATTACACGGAAAGGTCAAAACGCTATTGGTCGTCGCTTTTGTTCAAAAGAATGTGCAGATATTTATTTCAAGGAGCAGCGTAATGAATTGTTAGTTGAACGTGAACGGATTATTGAGGAAAGAAGAAAGATGAGGGAGATTTATGAAGAAGCGGAGCGGAAGTTTATAGCTGTAAAGGAGAAAAGCTAAATAAGGTTATTGAAAGCACATAGTATCTATAAATGGATACTGCGGGTTTTTTATAGGCTTGAGCTCTTCAAGATTGGGGTGATGGAATTCATATTGGTTTCATCTTTAAAATGACCGGAGAAGGATTCTTGGGGGCGTTATCCCAACAGTTTCCTCGGTGTGAAATCGATTGCCCTAGTCCCATTTTCTTCACAAGTTTCTGGAATTGTGGATTCGTATAATGGAATCCTTGATCTGAATGAATAAATGCATCTTCTGTTAAATGGTGGTGATTTTGCTTTAATTTATAAAGTGTATAAAAGATGAAAATGAGGTACGTAACTTAACGCAACAGAAGCTTCGCTGGCTATTGGAAGGATTATCGCTTCAGCAGCAAAGGTGTCTTTTGAATTTGTTTTCTAAGATGGTATAATCAACCATAACTTATATTGAACGAAATGTGGTGGATGATTTAATGAGCGCTTCTAACGAATAAATTTATAACTATTAATATATTAGAAAATATTGGAGGTCTTTGGCGTGTTAGCGAAGATAAAAGGAGTTAAGCTTCTAACGGAATACAAGAATCCAAATTATAAAGTAAAATTAGAATGTGAAGATGGTAGTGTACTACTCATTAGATTTGATTATACGTATGCTACGAAGAACTATATGCCTTTAGAGGTTTATCATAATGGTGTTTCTAAAGGGGCTAAGTTGGCATGGTATACAAGAGAATTTGAGAAAATGACAGTAAGTGAGTTTTTAGACAAAATTGCTACTAAAATAAACAAGAAATATAATTTCGAATTGAAAAAGTAAGTAATTTAATAATTAGAGGGGTTTAAGGATGAATATTTTTAAGGTTTTATCTTCTAATGATGGTTCTATCAATGAGCCTAATGTAACTTCGTTTCTGGCTTATTTGTTAGATCCTAATGAAAATCATGGTTTAGGATCGAGGTTTGTTGAGAGTTTTTTAGCACCTATTGTATTAGCAAATAACGAGCAGTATAAAGAGCTTATATACAATAATCGGATTCGAGATTTATCTCGAAATTCGAAGTATGAGGTAAGAGTGCAAGCTGAAGTAAAGGTCATAAGCTCAGAGAGTGAAATTGCAAAAAAAACAAGGGATATAGATATTGTAATTGAACTTTTTGATCAAACATTTTCTGAAAGTCTTCCAAAGTTTTCATTTTGTGTGGAAAATAAAATTAAAGATGGA
This sequence comes from Lysinibacillus sp. TE18511, assembly GCF_054062295.1. Taxonomy (NCBI): domain Bacteria; kingdom Bacillati; phylum Bacillota; class Bacilli; order Caryophanales; family Bacillaceae; genus Lysinibacillus; species Lysinibacillus sp. TE18511. The sequence goes on along the minus strand of NZ_JBSSFD010000005.1, from coordinate 201,020 downwards.
GCTATTCAAAAAGGTGATAATCAGCTTTTTGAGGAAATCATTGGATTAGTTAATTTTTATACAACTTCATCATTACAAAAAGAACAACCTTTAGTTTCCTTTATATTCTTAACACATAGTGGAAGTCAGAGAGCTTTAAATGAATTTAATGAATTATTATCTACTATAGAAGCAGAAGGTTTATCAGTACCTTGTTATCATCTGACTTGGGGTGGGGAAGAACTAGATAGCATGGAGATTACTATAGTTGATTTGCTCAGTAAGATTCTTAAAGAAGAAGCCATTGGAAAAATTGAACCGATTTATGATTACACGAAGCATACCATTAAGTCATTTATCTCTTTCATTTACTCAGGCTTTAAATCATATAAAGAAGAAAAAAATCTTTTAATAGAGAAATCAGACTATGGAAAACCAGTCATTCAATACATAAAAGACTTTTATGATAGTTCACCGTTTGAAAAAGACATAAATTATGAAGATTTAAAAAAATGGGTAAGTAATATAGTGAAAGAAACATCAGGCAAAACATTAAAAAATGCAAACTTTGACCGATCGTACATTGTAAATGATCGAAATAGAAAGCACTACGGTGTGAATAGACCACATAAAGAAGATAGAAATTTATTTTATTATCCAGATGAAAACAATAGAAAAGTAATTAGAAAATTAGATCTTTCTAATCCCCCTAAAAATGTAATGACTTATTGGAAAGACAACAACAACCCGGATGGTATGGGATGTGCTTTGCTCACGGAGATATTTGTTTAGACAATTAAATGAAAAAGGATTAATCATTATTAAATCCATAGAGTAATTTACCATAACCCAAATTCGGATTCTTGACTAACAATAAGTCTATCCAATCAAGTTGCAAAGTTCGTGTTTATTTTATAGCTTAAGCTCTTTACCTGTTAGGAGCATTAAATCAACGAATAAAGTTGATTTCAATGGGTAGAATCTCTTGTATGCTACTTTCAAAATAAAAAGAGTAGCCTTCACCACTCTTTTAAACATTTACAAAAATGCCTAATAATTTATCATCATTGTCACTATTGATGCATTTAGTTATAATAAATAACACTCATTTGTGCGCCTTGTGAACGAACGGCAGTAATTGTTGTATCTGAAATAATGGATAAATTATCGCCAAACATCGAACCGCCAACAATCGCTGCCATTACTAAAGCCATGGAAAGTTCGATATGCTCGCTTATCCCAACTCCGATTGGCGCCAGTGCAACAATCGTTCCCACAGATGTACCCATTGACAGGGAGACGCGGACGTGATTTCGCAATTATGCTATCTGCCTTTAATAATTTAGGCTACTCAGTTGAATGGAGAGTTATCAACGCTGCTGAACATGGTGGTGCACAACGTCGTCGTCGAGTATTCTTCTTCGTTTATCGTAATGATAAGCCGTTTGCTATGGCAATGGATGGAAAATACGGGGTAATGAAGAATAATGATATTCTCGATTGGGATGACCATGCATTTGATGAATATATTTTCAAAGATGGGTTATTCGCACGCCAATTCCCTATTAAACAAGAAATGAAGTATGAAGAACAGCACGTCATTATTCAGACCGACTATCCGATGATACAGTAGAAGTTTCTGATAGCTTTACAGGTAAGGTTTGGAATTCTGGTATTATGCGATATGGTCGATATTTTACGATTGATACACAAGCAACTGACTCGGAATTAGCAAAAGTACGTACCCTTGGTTCAATCGCACAATCAGTCGAAGAAGTGGACGAGTGTTTCTATATAACAGATGAAGCTAAATTAGAAAAATTCCACTATTTGCGTGGACCGAAGAAAATTCAGCGTACTACTGTTGATGGTCATGAATGGACGTATTCAGAAGGTGGAATGGCTCCATTTGATGATTTTAATTTACCGGGGCGCACAATGTTAACAAGCGAAGGTTCAGTAAACAGAAGTACTCACTTCTTGAAAATTGGGGAACATTATCGTTTAATTACTCCGATTGAGGCAGAGCGATTAAATGATTTCCCGAGTGATTGGACTCGCTATAAGTTACATGATGGCGAAAAAGTTGAAGTAAGTGATCATATGCGTTACTTCTTTATGGGAAATGCGTTAGTGACAAGCATTATCAAACGTATTGGTGATGAATTACAAGAGATTATTACGATGGATGATGTGAAAAAAGAAGAGTGAAAATTGCAATTTAATATTCAAAAAAGCCCGCATACGCATGTACTATAGGGTGTAAGTCCCAATCCCTGAAGACAGAAGTAGAGGATAGCCGAGAGCAAGGGTGTCCGAAACGAGGAATTAAAGGATTATATATTAATGCTAGTGATGGTGCACTTAGAGAAAGATTATTAAAACTTCAAGTAGAAAGTTTGAATAAGTAGTCATATATTTTATGAAACATATTTAAAAGCTCAATAGGTATCGTAGGGATGACCATGCCTATTAAGCTTTCTATGTTCAATTGATTTCCTAATTTACCTATAATGTATAAAGAGATTAGCACATTTATTATTTAATATTCAAAACCTAACCCTTCTGAATAAGCCTCAGGGACTACAGAGTATCTTTTTTTAGTAGTTGCAGCTACTCCAGAAAACTTTGCTGTGTATCTACTTCCCTTTTTTAACTTGAAATCCACACTATTAACCCCTGAAATACTACCTGTACCTTCTCCAGCAAGATAAATTGTGCCCTTGTATTTTTTTGTAGATTCAGTATAAATGTCTATTATACCCGAAAATATCATAGGTTGACCGGCCGCTTCATGGACAATTAAACTCCAATTGAAATTTCCACCGCCCATGTATACTAATCTAGAAGTGCCAGCTGAACCTGTCCAACTTAACCTTAAATTAGGTGAAACTATTTGGTTATCTAGTTGTTCTTCTATTACGTCAAAAGTTATACTTTCAAACTCTGTTAATTGTTCATCTGATATAATAATTGGTTCGGTAATAGAGTTTTCTGGACGTTCTTCAGCAGAAACCTTAACACCAATTAGCATTGTAAACATTAAAGCTGTAAAAATTCCAACAAATAATTGTTTTTTCTTCATATCCTAAACTCCTTTTCTCTATAAACTTTGATTTATCAATGTTTTGACTAGTTTTTTAGAAAAAAATTTTATTTTTATTTATTGTTTTGGTTCGTAATGACTTGGATTTTATGACTATGCTGTGTTATAGCTAATTGATTAAATACCTTTTCTTTGATTAAAGTCTTAGTTTTATACTGATTATTACACCTACTATGTTCGTTTATTTCTAAATAATTTTGAAAGGAAAGTGATATCAGACGGTTCTAATATTAAATCAATAAATGTAAAAGAGATCACTGTTGAAAAGTCTAATCAAATTAACATTTTTTCGATTTCCCCTAATAAATTTTTATAATGAATATAAAAAGTATTAATTGAAGCAACTATAAAATATGGAGTAGCTAGTCTGGTTTCAAATACGTAATCGTCATAAATTACATAAACTGATATAACTTGCTCTGGTGAGAAATTATATTTATCAAATAAAATTTTCAAATCTTGATAAAGCAAATCTCTTTGTTCATCAATCGATCTCTCAATTGAAAATTGACCTGCTAAACTATCCCACCATATTTGAAAGGTTTGTCGTATTTCGTTAAATTTTTGTAAGTTTTCTTCATTAGAGTTAAAGAGTTCTTGATAATAAAAATCCCCTAGTAAAAAATCGTTTGAAACATCTTTGTCAATAGTTTGGCAGACATCACTCCATAATGTTTTAAAACGATTTTCAAAATTAGGTTTAAAAAAAGAAGGAGATAACGTAAAATTTGGATATTTAAATTTATTAGTTTTTCTATTTTGATTAAGGAATATATTTTGAATATAAATTAAAAAATTCAAACTTGTAGATGCATCGGTTCTCATCACAAAAGAATTCATTTAGTTTCACTTCCGATTTAGTATTGAAATAAATATTTATTAGGGTGAGTTATGCAGAGCTGTCCATGGTGCATTTGTTTTAAATACATCATCTTGTATATGAACATAAACAAGGTCTTGACCAAAAATGAAAATTAAAAGATTCTACTTTAAATAACACAATGAAGATAGTTCCTAAAAATGTAATTTAAGTCCAAATAGAATAGCAACAACAATTTTTGTGACTTTTTTATCTCAACCACGCTACCTCCCAATTTCCTTTGAATTGTTTTGATAATCCTTCTAATAGAATAAAAACAAAATATTGCGAATTATTTTGGTGGGTAAAATATTGTATCCATCATTAAAAAGACACAACAAAATTTACGGTTTCTAAGCATGCTATTAAAATATTCGCCCCATGGATTTGAAAAGGTTTTATAAATACATACAAATAATCAGCGTTATACTTAACTGAATATTCCAAAAACACCTCCTGAGTAGTACAATACCATTAGCTAATAAAAATTTAAAATCAATTTTTGTTGATAATTGAACAAAAATTGATAAAAATCAGGAAATTAATCTCTGCTTGGAGTTTGGTATCACAGATGATCCTTATAAGAAAGAAAAGAATTCTAGTAAAAACTAGAATTCTACATTTAAATAGAGGTATTAAAGTACTCATAAAGTCCTGCGGAGAACCTTATACCACCAGTCTATAAAAGTTTCAAAATCAACTTTTGTTATCAATTGAACGAAAATTGATAAAAGTTAGAAAGTTATACTTTACTTTCTAAAATGTGAATTTTCTTAATTACAATAGAGCACAGTGCTAGACAACACTCAGGGTGTTTTGCACAAATAACACTGCTAGTATTGAGGTGTGTGACGATTGGTGAGGAATGGATTTTGAAGTGTTGCAGAACGGTTAGGTTGTTAGTAAAGTGAATAGAGAGTGGCTCACTTTGGAGAAGCAATTAAATTAAGTATTCAATGAAGAAATGGATCAAATAATTATTGCATTTGTGTATGAAAGCAGATTAGCCGTAGCTTCATCAACATCGTTTTAACAGGTAGAAGAAGGAGGTTAAACAATGATCCAGTTGCATATTGAAAGTAAGAAGAGACCTGAAATTTATCGAAAGTTATTGTTACCGAAGAACAGTAGTTTTTCCATGCTAGATGAAATTATATTACTAAGTTTTGATTTGGATGGGGCGGACTATTTTAATTTTGAAATTGTTAAAAAAGATGGACGAGTATCTAAAGAAAAGATTTGTTTTTTACCTAAAAATGATACGGATTTAGATACAGATGAAGAGTTGGTCGATGAATGGCTTCGAAAATCCGGTGATGAAGCCATTGCACATGTCATTGATAATAGTGAATCATTTACTATTCGATTAGAGAGCTATGAGGAATTATCGATGAACTCTGAAACTCCTATATGTATTGCTGGAGCAGGTAATATTCATACTGGTAAAATGGACAAAATTAATTTGGAGGAAATTAATGAACTGATAGGGGAGGATGAAGAGGCAAATAGTTTACTAGAAAATCAGGAGCCAGATTATCTTACTTTATTGGAGCTTACTAATGACCTGAAAAAATTAAAGCCATGGCAATATTTAAGGGATGATGAAGTCGTTATAATTCACTTTGCAGATATAGATTACAAAGTACTTGTTTCTGTTATGGGAGCTGGTGGTGAAGAGTTTGGATTAATGATTTTTGATATGGAAAAGGGCTATGACAGCTTAGCGAAAATACTTTTTGAGAAAAATTTATCGAGTGATTTTTCCTATAGCTTAAATGTTTTAACTGTGAATTTTGTTGATAGAGAAGAGTTAGATTCAGCAGATTATCTGCTAATTAAAGATTGTGGGCTGTCGTATAGAGGGAAGAAGAACTGGATTCAATACCGTAGCTATCAAGAAGGAACGCATCCTGAAAGACCAAACCATCTAGAGGTAGAACTATTAATTGATGTTGTAAGTAGGATGATTAATATTACAGAAGCTCGGAAGGATGGCTGGGAATATCCACAGGTAGCTGCACATCAATATCCAACGTTTAAAGTACAAATGGATGGTGAGTTACAAGAAATCTATATTTTGCATATAAATATACCAAAGCCAACGTATGAGTGCTACGAGGAAATTTCAATGTTTGAAAAAGCAAAATATAAGAAAAAGCCTAAAAGCCCGTTACAATTAGAATATGATATATTTTACATGCCTTTTGGCGTAGAATCGGAAGAAACGAACCGCACTGTTTATCCGATTGCTGGTATGCTTGTTGAACGAGGAAGCAATTTGGTTATTGAACACGAATTGTTCCCTGTGCCTAAAACGCCACCAATTGCACAAGGCGTGTTATGGGCATTTTTATAAAGCTTAGAGGTAAGACCAAGTAAAATATTTGTTTCTAAAGAGTTAAGCCCGATGCTTCAACCACTAGCAAAAAATGTCGGGGTGGAGCTTGTAGAAAGTGAACTTCCTTGCATCCGAGAAGTGAGAGAATTTATGAAAAACATGTCAATGGATTTATTTGAAGAATAGTGAATAATCTGACCACACGTTTCTATGACTTTAGAACAATTACACGTGTACGTATTTAAAAAGCTCAATAGGAATGATCATCTATACCCTTACCAACCTCATAAAAAAATCCAATCGTTTTGATTAATCTTTCTTTCAAAACAATTGGATTATTTTCGATGTAAAATCAATATTTTCTAAAGCCACACCCATCACTCTAAAGTGATGAAGTTCAGGCTTTCTTTTGTGCGGGGTATCCAATAAGGATAGCGATGATCCCGCAAATTCCTATCAAGATCGGATAGAAAGAGTATTGTAGCATGCTTACTGGCGATATTCCAGCTACGCTTGCGGCTGCCAGGAATTGGGCTCCGTATGGGAGAAGACCTTGGACCGTACAGGAGAAAATATCTAATATACTTGCGGACTTTCTTGGCTCAATCCCATACTGATCAGCAATATTTTTTGCAAGTGGACCAGCAATTAGAATAGCAATCGTATTATTGGCCGTAGATAAATTAGTTAGACCCACAAGGCCAGCAATCCCAAATTCAGCACCCTTTTTCGATTTAATTCTTCGTGTCGTAAGGTGAAGTAGAAAGTCAATTCCTCCGTTAAACTTAATAACCTCCACCATTCCAGCTATTAATATCGCAAGAAATGCCATTTCATACATGCCTGACATTCCTTCGCCAATCGTTTGCATAAGGCTCATTAAATGATAGCTGCCATCCGCTAAGCCTACAGCCCCGGCGAGAACAATCCCAAATGCCAGAACAAAGAAAACATTCATTCCAGCTAACGCTAAAATAATAACCAGAACATAGGGAACAATTTTTACCCAACTATAGCTTAAATGTTCTACATGTGCGGTTTCACCCATTGTGATAACCCCTAAAATAATGCTCGTTACAATAGCTGCCGGCAACACAATCCAAAAATTCACCTTAAATTTATCCTTCATTTGTGCGCCTTGTGAACGAACGGCAGTAATGGTTGTATCTGAAATAATGGATAAATTATCGCCAAACATCGAACCGCCAACAATCGCTGCCATTACTAAAGCCATGGGAAGTTCGATATGCTCGCTTATCCCAACTCCGATCGGCGCCAGTGCAACAATCGTTCCCACCGATGTACCCATTGACAGGGAGATAAAGCAGGCAATGATGAACAAGCCTACGACAAGCAGGTTTGGCGGAATGACCGATAAAGCAAAGTTAACAGTGGAATCCACTGCCCCCATGCCTTTTGCTACCTCTGAAAAGGCTCCAGCCAAGAGAAAAATAACAACCATCAGCATGACATTTAAATTTCCTGCGCCTTTGCAGAAAATATCAACCTTTCGCGAAAACGATTCTTTTCGATTCATCGCCAGAGCCACAGCGCCCGAAATGGCAATGGCTACAATGACAGGAAAGGCATAAAAATCACCTGTAATAACCCCTGAACCAATAAATAAAATCAAAAAAACAACAAATGGGATCAGCGCCCATGGATTCTCTTTCTTCATTGTCCTACCTCCAAAAATTAAAAATGGACACATCCTTGTCCATTTTTTTCTAAAAAAAGACCTCTTCTCGAAATAACAAGAAGAGGTCTTATATTTATAAAACACTCCTCTTATCTATCAAGCCATTGCTTGCTGGATTTGGCACAGTAACTTAATCACTAAGTTCCGCTGCCGAGATATCATAGGGCCAGTCCCTCCATCTCTCTTGATAAGAAGAAAAAATATTATTTTTTTGCACAATAATGAAATACTATAATAAAACATCTATTATTGCAACATGTTTTTAATTAAATACTATTTCAAAGCACATAAAAACGTTTTTTCAAGAAAGAAAATCCGCTTTAAGGCGACCACGGTAAAAAAGAGAGGAGCGATTCATGAAGTGCTAAATTAAGATGTTAAAAATATTGGTGTAATCATAGAACCATCTATCACGACGATAGGCAATTAGATTGTTTAGTTATAATACAGGAGAATTACAAAGATGTAGGTGCATTTGCAGAAATTGAAGGTATAGAAAATGTGAAGCAAAAGATAGTAATCATCTATTGTAAAGAGACATATTTATAAAGCTCAATAGTAATCGTAGAGACGACCAGACTAATTTAGTTTCTTTTAACAAAAAAAGACACTATAAAAAGAATAGAACCTACCAAAAAACCAATGAATTGATCTAATAATAATTCATCTCGAAGAAACCATCTGAAAATAAAAATGCCTCCAAACATTAGCATAGCTAAAAATCCGATATATTTTATTCCATTATGTAGCATCTTCTCACTCCCTACAGTTTGAAATAACCGTCATTCCTATTGCAGTAAGAACAGCGATAACAAATGACCCTACAATAATTCATTGAGGCATATCTTTTTCGTCTCTCGTCACAAAATATTCAGTAACTCTAACAACCACAAATAATTAATGCTACATAAAATCCATTACTTCATTGACCTACAACCCGGGATTCTTTCAACTTTTTCTTATTTGTAGTCATTGTCGACATTTAATCCCTCTATTTTAATTAATATTGGTATTTTTTTGAATAAAGATACTAATGCTAAAATTAAAGATGCTGTAGCTATTGTTTTTGTAAATTCCTTATAATCATTAGGTATATATTGACTGGTGATAAACGCTATTACTGCCATTACTATATAAGTTAAAATGCTTTTTAATTTTGTATTTTTTATTGTAATTAAATACATTAATGACTCAGCAAATAAAATGATAAGAAATAAAATAAATATATTTATTAATATATAACTCAAAGTTTTCACCTTCTTTTAAAAGGTTAGAAAAGGATATCGAAGAATTGATACCCTTTTTTATAAAATTAAATTTTTCTATAATCGTCTTGTGCTCCTAACCACTCCTGTTCATATGGATATAATATTAAAGCAGCACCGAATGGACCTATTACACCGCTGATTAAAGTTTCATTTTATTAGCATGGCGAATAGTAATAATATTATCGTTTGGATTAACTAAAACAACAGTATCCCAAGTAGGTTTAATTTGAAGTTCACCGTGTTCATCAATGCGAATCATTGCATTTAGTTCTAGAATACCTTCAATAATAATGATCTCTTTTGCATCGTTATCTTTTATAGCTCTTAATTCATCTTTAAAACGAATTTTCCAACCAAAAAAATCTACTTCATTCATTGAAAGTTTACCTCCATGAAAGTACTTTCAGCAACAGGGCGACATTTATTGATTTCCGGTAAATCAGGCCAAGGAAAAACATATTTTATGCAGTGTCTATTATTTAAGAGGTGAGTTCTGATCGGGCTATGAAAAAACCTCCTAATGAATGATCATCGAGGTTGTCTCACGATTATTAATTCATTAGAAAGTGTGTAGTGTTCGGCGCTTACATTTAAATAATCTAGGTTTAAGTATATTTGTTCACAATGTTATTCTTTTTCCACTTCATTTAATACAAGAATGCTACCCCTTTAGCTACATAACAAAAGGACTCCCTTTTTTCAAGGAAAGCACCTAAGTACAATACTACTTTACTTATTTAGTAAATTAATAAATGTTTTAATTATTTATTAGAGATCTCATAATACGTATCATAAAGGTTTTTATAGTTATCTTTTAGCTTATTAATATTCATGGAGTCATTTGAAATAATATCAATAACATCATTATTTACATATAATAAATATTCATTGGAATAGAATGAAATATATGCTCCTGTTAAACCTTTTTTAATGCTAAAACAGTAATTATATACATCTAAAGGATCTAAGTTTTTTATAGAAGCATAAATTAATCCATCATTTGTATAGCCTTCTAATAATACATCCTCTTTCCAATTTTTTAAGTGAATAATTTGACCAATCTTTGTTTTGGCTGACTTACGTTTTTTATTAAAAATATACTCAGAAACAAAGATAGCATTAATATCTTTGTACCTATTAAATATTTGATTAATAATTAATTGTAGGTTAACGCTGCTTAGTTTCTCAATATCAAATCGTATCCGATTGTCTTCATGGACTTGGAAAAAAGGTGTCACTTGAGTACAGTCAAAATCAATATTAAAGTCTTTTAATTTTACCAAAATTTATAAATCTCGTTTCCTATTTAATTCGGCATCATAGGTTCCTGAACGTATTTTCTTTGAACCTAAATTTTTATAGAGCTGGGCCTTTCCATACTCCTCCATTATGACCATCTTGATTTAGTTTAAAATAACCGTCATACCTATTGCAGTAAGAACAGCGATAACAAATGCCCCCACTATAATCCATTGAGGCATATCTTTTTTTTCGCTTCCTGTCACAAAATTTTCAGTAAATCTAACAACCAAAAATAAGACTAAAGCTGGTATAGCTAAAACATTAATTGTCAGCTCTTTTCCTGTTACGAGCATTAAAGAAACGAATAACATTCCGTATACTAATGCTACATAAAATCCATTACTCAATGGACCTAGAACTCCAGTTTCATTCAACTTTTTCTTATTTGTAGTCATAGGCGACATTCAATCCTCCTCGTAATGGAGCTTGTCGAATTAATGAAATTTTGGTGTTTTATCAGAAGTTTTACGAATGAAGATTGGCTGATTTATTTAATCAATACGCGTGGTTATCTGATTTACTAAATTTATTAATAAGAAGTTGAATAACACCTCCTAAAAGACCAAATATTAGTACACCTGTCCATGTTACATTAGCTTGAAATACACTATCTTGAATATGAACATAAACAATATCTTGACCAAAAAACGTAGATTGAAAATTAAAAAATTCTACATTAGATAACACAATAGCAATAGTTCCTAAAAATGTAATTGAAGTAAAAGTGAAAATACTCAAAAGAATAGCAACGATCATTTTATACGATTTTTTCATCTTTTCCTCCTACTCTTTTTCCGTGAATTTGGAAAGGTATTTTAATAACTTCTACACTGGTGAATATAAAATTCCCCTACTATTAGTACCATACCATTGGCTGTAAAAGTTTAAAAATCAATTTTTGTTATTAATTAAACAAAAATTGAGAAAAGTCGGAAGGTTAATCTCAGCTTTCTAAAATGTGAACATTGTAATTACAATACGTAGCTGTTGCTAGAACAACACTTAGGGTGTTTTGTACAATTAATGCAACAGATATTGAGATGTGTAGCAATTGGTTGGGATGAAGTTTGAAGTGTTGCAGAATGGAGAGATTGTCAGTAAAGTGAATAAAGAGTGGTTCGCTTAGGGAATAGCTACAAAGTTGAAATATTCAATAAAGAGATAGCGCAAGAGATTAATACATTTGTATATGAGTGAAGATTATGCCGAACTCATCAGAATAGCTATAACAAGTAGAAGTAGGAGGTAAAACAATGATCCAGTTGCATATTGAAAGTAAGAAAAAACCGGAGATTTATCGAAAGTTATTGTTACCGAAGAACAGTAGTTTTTCCATGCTAGATGAAATGATATTACTAAGTTTTGATTTGGATGGTTCGGACTATTTTAATTTTGAAATTGTTAAAAAAGATGGACGAGTATCTAAAGAGAAGATTTGTTTTTTACCTAAAAATGATACGGATTTAGATACAGATGAAGAGTTGGTCGATGAATGGCTTCGAAAATCGGGTGATGAAGCCATTGCTCATGTAATTGATAATAGTGAATCATTTACGATTCGATTCGAGAGCAATGAGGAATTACCGATGAACACGGAAACTCCTATATGTATTGCTGGAGCAGGCAATATTCATACTGGTAAAATGGACAAGATTAATTTGGAGGAAATTAATGAACTGATACGGGAGGATGAAGAGGCAAATAGTTTACTAGAAAACCTGGAGCCAGATTATCTTACTTTATTAGAGCTTACTAATGACCTGAAAAAATTAAAACCATGGCAATATTTAAGGGATGATGAAGTAGTTGTCATTCACTTTGCAGATATAGATTACAAAGTACTTGTTTCTGTAATGGGAGCTGGTGGTGAAGAGTTTGGATTAATGATTTTTGATATGGAAAGTGGCTATGACAGCTTAGCGAAAATACTTTTTGAGAAAAATATATCGAGTGATTTTTCCTATAGTTTAAACGCTTTAACTGTGAATTTTGTTGATAGAGAAGAGTTAGATCCAGCAGATTATCTGCTAATTAAAGATTGTGGGCTGTCGTATAGAGGGAAGAAGAACTGGATTCAATTCCGTAGCTATCAAGAAGGAACGCATCCTGAAAGACCAAATTATCTAGAGGTAGAGTTATTAATTGATGTTGTAAGTAGGATGATTAATATTACAGAAGCTCGGAAGGATGGCTGGGAATATCCACAGGTAGCTGCACATCAATATCCAACGTTTAAAGTACAAATGGATGGTGAGTTACAAGAAATCTATATTTTGCAAATAAATATACCGAAGCCAACGTATGAGTGCTACGAGGAAATTTCGATGTTTGAAAAAGCACAATATAAGAAAAAGCCTAAAAGTGCGTTACAATTAGAATATGATGTGTTTTACATGCCTTTTGGCGTAGAAACGGAACTGACGAACCGCACTGTTTATCCGATTGTTGGTATGCTTGTTGAACGAGGAAGCAATTTGGTTATTGGACACGAAATGTTCCCGATGCCCAAAACGCCACCAATCGCACAAAGTATTTTATGGGCATATTTACAAAGCTTAGAGGTAAGACCAAGTAAAATATTTGTCTCTAGAGAGGTAAAACCGATGCTTCAACCACTAGCAAAAATTGTCGGGGTGGAGCTTGTGGAAAGTGAACTTCCTGGTATACGAGAAGTGAGAGAATTTATGAAAACTATGCCAATGCCAACGGATTTATTTGAAGAATAGTGAATTAGTGAATATCCAATCATACAAAATTCCACGGAAAGGTTGAAGACTTTTCCGTGGGATTTTCTTTTTTTAAGGTGAAAAAAGATATTTCGTAACTTACTTTAATCATGGTTTTAAATCAAAAATGCTTTTCATCACTTCAAGTAGTAACAGCCGAAATACGTGGTACAAGTATTTCAGAGGCTAACCTTCAAAAAAAGTCAGCCATTTTTACAATTTATCTCTAAAAAAGAGGTTGTTGCTCAATCAATTTCCATAATTACTACGGTTTATTACTTCAGTAGCAATATAAAATTTACCATCTCGTTTATACAATACAGATTTTGGAAACTCATCTCCGTTTTTTCTTTTATATATAGGAGTACCCTCATTTAAAGAATTAGACTCAAAATTAGTATTCGGAACTTGATTTCTATCTATTTTTTGCTTAATCTCACCCAATTTCCTTACTGCTTGCGATTTTCCAACTGGTTCATTGGTTACTACATAGACTGTATCTTGAATTTTCAGCATCTCCACAAGATTGTTTTTGCTCTCGTCAAATTTATAAGCAGTTATAAGCAAGGAGATTATTAGTATTATTATACTAATAATCCAAAATATTTTTTTTTTCATATTGCACACTACTCTCTATTTATTGCTACTCTTAACATACGTACTTGATGCCTTGCTTACATATTTTGTCGTGGAACCAGTGTATATTCCTGCTCCATTATATTTCTTCACATTGTATTTAGTCACATCTACATCTCCATAAATACCCGGTCTTGTCCATTTTTTTGGATCAGCTTTAATAGCTTGCCCATTAGATCCTGCTTTCGCAACAGAAATAGAAAAATATCCATATCCAATACTTGCACTAAATGACATAGTAGATTTGCTAAAATAATAATACGAGATATTGTATTGATATTCGCTCCAACCTGGATGCCAAGCGATAAAGTCATTAGAAATTTTTCTAGTAGTTGATTCTTTTGTCCATTCCTCAGTCCCTAATGTTGCACTTCTTAACAACGGGTTCGTATTTTCATTACTGTTAACAATAAATACATCCGGAAGTTCTGTACCGTCATTCATATATCCGTTTTCTGCTTCTTCTTCACTAACTACTGGAATTGAAAAATCATTGGACTCCATACTCTTAATGTTTTCATCTTTACTAATCGTTTCTGCTTCTTCTTCACTAACTACTGGAGTTGAAAAATCATTGGACTCCATACCCTCCATGTTTTCATCTTTACTAATTGTTTCTGCCGAACTTTTCATTACCCCTACATTTAGCATCAATCCCGATACAAAAAGTACTGCTACAACTAATTGTTTCAACCATTTTTGAGATTCCATCTTTTTGTTCTCCTCTCTGTCTGTGCTTATAATTACTATTTTGGTCTTCTGTGTTAATTTGGGATATTCGAGTAATTTAGAATTTTAAGATTTAGTGATGTTTACCACGAACTACCTATTTATGGTAATATGATATATTTTAGTTTCGTTAACTTAATCCATATTTTGTGTTTTTATCTACAAGGAGATAAATCTTAATCGAAAACACAGGTAAAAAATTTTAGCATGGTATTTCCTTCTTTACTTCCCCCGGGTATATGATAAACATATCAGTAGCTATAAATATTACAAAATCAATTTTTGTTATAAATTAAACAAAAGTTGAGAAAAATCAGAAAAAATACTATTAGGATGGACTTTGTAGAAAGTAAATTCCCTAGTATTCGTGAAGTGAAAGAATTTATAAAAGCCATGCCAATGGGTTTAATTGAAGAATAGTGAATAACGAGACCACGCATTTCTGTGACTTTAGCACAGTTAAATGTGTGGTTTTATATATGGACGTTTTTTTACATTTAGTATAGCCCATCATGCATGATAATTACTTATTGTGAATATCAATTCAATTAATATTTTCTCAATATAATATCATTTCCTATTTTAATAAAATGTTTTTGAAACAAGAGTAGTTTAGTAGATTTCCATCATATTTATAATAAAAAATAATAAAAAAATACTCATTGCTAGTAAATTTTTACTGTTTTTTCTTTGTTGTTTAAAGATAAATGAAAAAAATGGAGAACTTTTTAAAATTTATGTAGACAAAAAGTCTGGAATCATTTAGTATTTGTTCAGCGGCCTACTTTGTAATGATTATAAAGTGAGATTCATTATTTGAGGAGAGGTGAAAATAGGACCTATACATGCGATTTTGTCCTATGCTTTGAAGAATTTATTAGAAATGTATTCATTTATGACAAGAAGTGAATGGAAGGATAGAGGTACCAACTTATTGTCTGTGACATCCTTACCAACATTATGAATGTATGAACGTCGTCAGCAAACACCAATAGGTATCTCTCAGGATTTAGAAAGGAGAAAAACATGAAAAAATTAAACATAGTAGCAATCTTATTACTAATCGTATTACAAACAGTACTATCACCAATCTCAGCGTTTGCGATTGAAGCGGATGCTAATATTGGAGCAACAGGAACAACTGAAACAAAAGAAGCACCAGCAGTAGAAGGAAACGGAGCGAATGCCATTGAAGGCGCTGGTGTAAGTGATGGGGCAGTAGAAAAAAATAACAGCGTTGTTTCGCCTAAACAAGTAGAAAATCCAAGTGCCCCTATAGACAACTCAAGTACTCTAACAGAAAATCCAAATGCTCCTATAGACAACTCAAGCACTCAAGCAGACAACCCAAGTGCTCCTATAGAGAACTCAAGCACTCAAACAGACAGCTCCAATGCTCCTACAGACAAGTCAAGTACTCTTGCAGAAGAATCTAAAACTGTCGTAGAAGATAGTAACGCAGTAAAACCTGAACAAACTCAAACAAATACACCTCCTGTAGAAAAAGCACGAGAACACAGCAATACAGGACTTCTCGATAGTGTGCAAATCACAAAAACAGATTTAATATACGGTGAACAAACAGGAGTCTCTGTAACATTTAGTGAAAAGCCTGGTCTGAAATTAAAATCAGGCGATACACTTACGATGACATTACCACCTGAATTAAGAGGTTTTAATAAGACTATTCAACTAGATGATTACGGTTCATGTAATGTGACAAACGAACAAGTTGTATGTACGTTCAATAGTAAAGTAGATCAACGTGAAAATATAAAAGGTTTCTTTAATTTTACTATAATGGCGACGAATGTAGAGTATGGAGTTACAAAAAAGATTAATACGAGCTTTGGAACAGATTTAAGTGAGCAAGCTGTAACAGTTACTCACCCAACTAGTGATGGTTCAAGAATCTTTTTCTATAAAGCAGGCGATATTATACCAGAAAATGCTGATGAAGTTCGATGGTTTTTAGTCTTCAACGGTAAGAAGGAATACCTTGAAAGTGATATCGTTTTACAAGATTATTCAAAAGGCGGTCAACAAATACAGAGAGATAGTTTCTATATCAACACAAGTGGCCAACTAGGCAATCATCGGTTCACACTTGAAGAGTTTGAAAGTAAGGGATATGGATCTGTGAGTTTCACGGATGATAATTCATTTAATGTAGTGATTTATAGTGAGTATGCAAGTTTTTCGGAGTTCACTGTAGGTTATAAAACAACTATTACAGCTGAAGGGTTAAATGAAGAATATTTTAAGAATGAATATGATTTGACTTACAAAGTTTACAACCAAAAGGAAGTACATGAGAAAAATGTGGCCCAAGTAAAAAATATTTCAGCCAATGGTGGGGCTGTAGGGGATTTACCAGCTAAAGGTACATTAAGAATACTGAAACATATAGATGGTCATAAAGAACAAGTCATTCCAAATGTTCAATTTAAAGTTTTTTCATCAAATGGGCAACAAATTGGTGATCAATATACAACCAATGACAAAGGAATCGTAGAAGTACCAAACTTGAAAGCTGGTGAGTACTATGTACTAGAAGTATCAGCTCCTGAATATGTAACATTTGATGCAAGTAATAAAATTCCATTTACAATGGAAACGGATGCTGCAAAAGGTATTGAATTACCGATTGCTAACAGTTTGAAAAAAACCTCGATTGATGGAACGAAAACTTGGAGCAACGATCGTGAACAAGATCGTCCTTCAGAAATCAAAGTAGATTTACTAAAAGACGGTGTGGTTATTGCTACAAAAGCAGTAACAGCAGAAAATGGTTGGAAGTATAGCTTTGAAAACTTAGACCAATACACAGTAGACGGTAAAGAAATCAAATATGCTGTGAAAGAGCAACCGGTAGCGGGATATGAGTCAAAAGTTGAAGGTTATAATATTGTAAATACAAAAATACCTAAAGGATCAATTGTTTTAACGAAAATAAATGCTGACACTAAAGACAAATTAGAGGGCGTTGAATTTACGTTAATTAACGATGAAGGCAAAGTTATTGCAGAAAAATTAGTAACTGATAAAGACGGTCAAATTAAAGTTAACAATCTACTTCCGGGCAAATATGCGTTTGTGGAAACAAAAGCGTTATATGGATATAAACCTTTACATGAAAAAATGGAATTTACAATTGAAAACGATCAAAAAGAAGATGTTCAAGTAACAGTAGAAAATTCCTATAACAAGACAACGGTAGTATTGACAAAGCATGCTAAAGATGAGCAAGGTCCAGTATTACCTGATGCAGAATTCAAACTCATTAATCAAGAGGGTAAAGAAGTAGTAATAAAATTAGTAACAGATAAGGACGGTCAAATTAAAGTAGATAACTTACGTCCGGGTAAATATGCGTTTGTGGAAACAAAAGCACCAAAAGGTTATCAGCTGGATGCAAAACCAATCGACTTTGAAGTTAGTTTGGTAAACGAAGAATCTGTTATTCAGTTAAAAGTAGTGAATCAAGCTGAACCAGCAAAGCCGACAACACCAGAAAAACCTGTGGAACCAAGTGAAAAGCCGACAACACCAGAAAAACCGGTGGGGCCAAGTGAAAAACCAACAACACCAGAAAAACCGGTGGGGCCAAGTGAAAAACCAATAACACCAGAAAAACCGGTGGGGCCAAGTGAAAAACCGACAACACCAGAAAAACCGGTGGGGCCAAGTGAAAAACCAACAACACCAGAAAAACCGATGGGGCCAAGTGAAAAACCGACAACACCAGAAAAACCGATGGGGCCAAATGAAAAACCAACAACACCAGAAAAACCGGTGGAACCAAGTGAAAAACCGATAACACCAGAAAAACCGATGGGGCCAAATGAAAAACCGACAACACCAGAAAAACCGGTGGAACCAAGTGAAGAACCAAAAGACCCAAACAATGAGGGTAATGTAGTAGAGGAACCAAAGACTCAAGAGAAACCAGAAACATCGGTGGAACTTAGTGAAAAACCAAATGACTCAAAAAATGAAAGTAATGTAGTAGAAATGTCATCAAATGAGCAAACTAACAACGTTGTTCAGAATCAAAAAGTTGACAAAAAGGATCAAGATACGCCAAATCAAGCGAAACGCTTACCTCAAACAGGGGAAAGTAATACAACCCTATACCAAGTAATTGGTTTGATTTTAGTAGCGCTAGCATACTTGTTATTACGACGTAGTAGAAGAGAAATTTAAAATATAATCGTAAGCCGGAAATAATAAAAGCGCGCCTTTTCGGTACGCACAACGAATAGCCGTTTATCTGAAAAAAATTTCAGATAAACGGCTATTTTGCACATGTCATTTGGATATAATGTTTTTTCTTGTAAAGAAGATATGTGAAGAATTAAACCATAACATTAGTCATAATACTTAATTACTTTTGATTTATAAATATATAGTATTGATATAATCCAAATTAAAATCCCACAAAACAACATCAAATGCGAAATAGATAGGTTTATGAATAGTGATAATGAAACGAATGCATAGGATAATGGAACTAGTCCGTTAGATGAAGCATTGACAATACTCATCACACGCCCTATTTTATCTTCGTGGCTGTTCTCTTGTATTGATGATATTAATAATACATTAATCACAGAGGAAAAAATACCCATTAATAATAATAAAATTACACCTTGCCATACAGAATTAATCTGACCTAAAGTGGCTAGAGCTATGCCGAGAAGGCTAATCAGAATAAGTATAAACAATCCTTTTCTTTTAGTAAGGTTTAAGATGCCAATTAATAAAGCACCTAACAACATCCCAATTTGATATGATCCTTGAAGAATGCTAAGGTCGATGGCTTCGCCAGAGAGAACATTATTTACTAGAAGAGGTATGCCAATTAATAAAGGGCCAAAAAAGAAAAAATTAATAATTATTAAAATAACGATCATATTTTTCAAAAAAGGCATGTTCCAAACATAATTCAAGCCTTCTTTGAACTCTAATTTAGTAGAGGTTTGGTGTGAATTATTTATTTTTATTTCTGGTTGATTTTCTCTAATAAACAATGAAAATATAAATGTGATAAATAGGAAAACTGCTACTATTAAAAAAAGAACTTTGAAAGAAGCAGAAAGTGTTATAATTAGCCCGCCAATCATAGGACCAGAAAACATTGCAATTTGATTAGAACTTTGAATGAACGAATTAGCTCTTGTGAGTAGATTTTTTGAAACTACTATAGGTAATAGAGAGGAATTAGCTGGAGAAAAGAAAGCATCAACGCATCCAAAGAGTACGGCAAAACAAATTAAAGGCCATATCTGTAACCAGCTTAATTGTAAAAACAATATCATGATAAGAACTAAAATACATCTAGTTAAACTTGAAAATAACATTATCTTCGAACGTTTTATTCTGTCTGCCCATACTCCACCAATGGTCATTAAAAATATTCTAGGAATCATTGTAACCATCAATACAATTCCTAATACAGCCTCTTGTTTTAATACTCTTACAATGTACCATTGTTCAGCAAAAAGATAAGTTGATAGAGCAAGAAAAGAGAAAGTACTTGAAAGCCAAAGAAAAAGGAAAGATCTATTAAGAAGTAAACGATCATTTGGATTAATAGGTTTTTCGGGTTTTATCAATTTTTTGGAGATTAATGATATACCTTTACTTTCCATACTAACACCTCTATAAGTTTATGATTTTTCAGAAAAAATGAACTCATCAATTTTAAAGGCAGTAATCATGACATAGTAATTATTTTTTTCTGCTATTTCGTCATTCGTTACAAGTTCATTTATCAATTCTCTATATTTCTTTGTAAATTCCAAAAATTTTTCCTTAGTCACTGAAACTTCACTTTGTAATGATAAACTATCCCATTCTTTAACTTCTGAAGAATTGATTTCAAATGATGAATTAGGAGCTGTCAATACCCGAGTTTTTGCTCGATTTAATACTTCTAAATAGGATTGTCGAGTAGCTTCTTGTGATTCTACGAAATTCAATAGATTATCTGCTGGAATAAAGCCTCTTGCAACCGCTTGGTAATATTTAAGAAGGTTCCCCCCTTGTTCGACTTTTTTCACCAGTTTAATAAAACCATGTTTTTCAAGTTCGCGTAAATGATATAGGATTTTAGCACGAGTTAAGTTTAATTCTTCAGCCAATTGGTGACATGTAAAAGGTCTCTCTACTAAATACATAAGTATTTTTGTGCGTAAGGGGTCACTTATTGCTTTTAATTGTTCATATGTTTGGATTATTTTAATTGTTTTCATTTTTAATCCCCTTTTTAACCAGTTAATTTTATTTAACTACGTTACCAAAAAAAAGTAATTTTGTAAATATGATTAAAGAGTGAGGGATAGATTAAATATTGAATACTTGAGGATCAGCTTGAAATGACTCGATTATTTCTCAAAGTTCTTTAATAAAAAACCCTACTCTCACAACGTTTTTTTATTACTTGTAGTCTGTGAGCAGTTAAAACATCCTGTAAATATGGTTAATAGACACAACATTTTACCTATGGCTAAAACGCCACCAATTGCACAAACTATTTCGTGGTCATATTTACAAATTTCGGATGCGTGCCAGGTGAAATTTTTGTCCCTAAAGAGATAAGAACGATTTTTCAATAACTAGCAAAAATTGTAGGGGAGAGTTTGTAGAAAGTGAACTCCCAGGTATTCGAGAAGTAAGAGAATCTATGAAAAACATGCCAATGGATTTATTTGAAGAATAGTGAATAACCAGACCACACATTTCCGTGACTTTAGCAAAGTTAAATGTGTGTGTGTTTTAAAGGGAACACCTGTTATTAAGGAAGTTCCCTCTTTTTATTTCATTAGATAAAAGTAAAATAACATAACATTTAAAAAAGTATTATCTACAAGAGTTACATCGATTGAAGCAGCACCAAAACGCATAATAGCTTCCTATCCGATATAAACACCTTCACATGTATCAGGTGCTGGTTCATAGAAGCAATGATTTTTAAATTGACCAGTAAATGGTTGACCGTACCATGTTGGAGGACATGGAGCATATGGGTTGAAATACCACAGTGCGAATTTTGCTGGATGTTGTCTCCAATAATCCAAATTCATCTTAGCTAATTTTTTTTCAGAAGATCGCGCTCTTTGGTAAAATAAATTCCCTTTTTGAACAGCCTCAAACGAATAATTTCCTCCTTGTACCTGATAAATAACATCTTCTACTGTTCTTAAATCTTTAAAGTCTAAACAATTTGATACAAGACGATTCACAATGACATTGCCAACATATAACATTCCTTGATTTCCTTCACCTTCAGCTTCGGCTCTCATCATCCTTGCCATTAAGTCAACGTCTGCATCTCGATATTTTGCTCTTGGCATTTTTTTCACCTCCACCATATCGTATGAAAAAAAGCGTACATTATTGTCATTTGAAATTTTAAATGTCCCCAAAACTAAAATTATTCAGTCGGACAAGGTGAGAATACGTATGATATTTGAGTAGATTCGAAGGTTTTTTCGATATCGAGAACAGTTTCATGTAAGTGATCGCTATATCACTATATCCAATATTTTAGAAAATGTTAAAAACACGCCATCTATGCTAATGGTCAAATAGCAAGATGGCGTGTTTATTTTGTAGTAATCAATTATGCCTCGGCATAATTGCGTCCGGGATCGGCTTTGTGCTTAGGCCTGCGTGATGCAGGTCAGTTAGCCGTTATCGCATGGATGCGATGATTTTAGGCTAACATCCTGTATGAACTCCTTTCCGATTTCCGTGACATCCGCCGGAGGCTTTAACTTCTTTTGAAAGAAGTTAAAAATTCTTTTTGAAATATGGTGTTTTTTTCAGCACGATACATACTGGAATTGCGATCAGTAAACCGACAACGTTTTGGATGACGTCTCCTGGAATGGATGCCATAGGGGCAATCCAGCTTTTGAACATAATTGCTTGCCCGATATAGTAGACCGCAATCATCACGGGCATTGAAACAACTGCTGCTAAAATGTTTAATCCAACGCTGTCGCCTTTATGACCTTTAGACCAAGCGATTTTCCCAACGATGGCACCTTGTAATGCACGGGAGATAATTGTAGTTGGCGCCCAAATTAACCAACCACCTGTAATATCGAATAAGCCCATCCCTATTGCTCCAGCAAGTGCCCCTTTTTTAGGACCAAATAATATCGCCGAGATGAAAAGCATGGATGTCCCTAAGTGAATAAGTCCACCTTGACCGAATGGCAGCTTAAGATTGATGAACGCTGTTGCGACGAAAACAAGTGCTGCTAAAATTGATGTTATGACTAAATCAAATGTTTTTGTGCGTGTTCTTGTATAGCTTTGCCCTTGTATATTTTGCATCTGTATCTTCCTCACTAAGATGAAATTTTTGATAATTTTAACTTTAACAAAGGACTGACTATGGTAAAAGTGTCAATTTGATAAAATTATTAAAGGTCAGATTGTTTATTTATGATTGTTCATCTCTCGAATTTAAGTTGTGTGCATTTTCGCATCTTTCTAATTATGATACGATGAAGTGAGTACATACAGGATATAGGTGGAGAGTATGATGAAAAAAGTTGCTGTAATTCAAGATATGTCATCCTTTGGGAAGTGCTCGTTAACAGCTGCGATGCCTGTGCTGTCGGTGATGGGGGTTCAGGCTGTGCCATTGCCAACTGCGATTTTAACGGCGCAAACAGGGTATTCAAGCTTTTATTGTGAGGATTTAACGTCAAAAATGGATTACTTTGTGGATGAGTGGAGCAAGCTAGGTACTACCTTTGATGGTATTCATACAGGTTTTGTGACAGGAAAAGAGCAAATCGATAATATCTTTCGATTTTTAAGCGTGTTTCATTCGAGTAACACGACGCTGCTTGTCGATCCGGTGATGGGCGATTTGGGCGAAGTGTATAAAATGTTTACGGGCGAGTTGCTTGATCGTATGAAAGAGCTAGTGAAATGTGCAGACATTATTACGCCAAATATTACAGAGTGCTGTTTGCTTACAGGTTTGTCGTATGAGAAGCTACAGAGCTATCAAGAAGATTCAGATTATCTTCAGGCGCTAGAAGAAGCGGGCCATCAGCTACAGCAGGCTACTGGGGCGAATGTCATTATTACTGGATTAAATCCACCGCCAACAGATGCGAGCAAGCGTTATGTAGGCAATATGTATGTCGATGCAGATCGTTCATTTTCTAGCATCCGCGATTATAACGGTGAGAGCTATTCTGGCACAGGTGATTTGTTTGCATCAGTTATTATGGGTGGCATGATGCGCGGGCAGGATTTAGTTGAGTCGATGAAGCTTGCGGAGGCGTTTTTAGCCGCTTCGATTGAAGCAACGTCGAAGGAGCAAATTCCGCGCGAGGCAGGCGTGAATTTTGAAAAGTTTTTACGAATGCTACTTTAGAAATCTCGGACTGCTTTGAAAAGGTAAAATCCTAAATAGGGGAGGTGTATAATGGATTCAATTAGATATTACGTAGTGCAAGTAGATGATCGTTATTACGAGGGGAAAATTGACTTTCTTACATTTACGGATGATGAAGAACAGGCCTTTGCGTTTAAGGATAGTGCAACTGCAAACCAGTTGGCTCATGAGATCAATGGGATCGTCCTGACAAGAGAAGTCAGTTATATGGAGCTAGAAGATCTTTCAGCACAATATCTGGTTGAGTACGAAGCATTGCCAAAGGAAGAGCGTGACACGATAGAATCATTTTGTAGGGAGCTCAGTATAGGAATGTATGAATAAATGCCGAATCGAATCTATTCGGTTCTTTTTTATGCAGTTTGCAACTGAACTTAAGATGGAAGCCCGTAGCCACAATTGATGGTTGCGGGCATTTTTTGTAATATGAACATGTGAATTGTGCTTATATGAGGTGAGAAAATTGAAACTACTAGATGAACTTGTGGATGTATTTTTATATGGAAATGATGAGGAAATGTCGTATGTGTTAAACCGTCGAACGGGTGAAGTGCTTTTGGATGCGCCAGAAGCTTTAACTGGCGAGCCCGAGATTGATTGGGATGATGAGGAAGTGGCTGCGGATTTAGTGATGATTCCAAGCGTTTCATCGTCTGAAATGTATGATGTCATGATCAGCTTTGCTAAAAAACAACCAGATTCGATTACGATTCATTTAATGAACGTACTTAACGGAAACAAGCCTTTTCGATTTTTTAAGGAAAAAATTAATGAACTAGGCATCGAAAATCATTGGTACGAATTTGAACAGAATTATGCTAAGAGCAGAATGACGGAATGGCTAGAAGAGTTTACTAGAATTGAAGATCATTAAGTAATAGACCTGGGCAGAAGAAAAAGCCACTATAAAAGAAGAGGGATTAATCCTGTCCAAGGTTGAGATTAAACTATGTGAATGTAATATCAGGACCATCTATAACGATGATCAATTAGATGGTTTAGTGATAAAACCTATAAATTGTTTAGCCATTCCATCATTAATTAACACTAAATGGTTAATTAAATAAGACATGAAAATGACCACTCCATGACGGGTGGTCATTTGTTATGAAGGATTTTTTATTAATTTCGTTTTTATAAACGAGAAAAAATGCATTGTTTTATTTGTAATCCAAAGAGCTACTAGCACAATAACCGCCGCGATAGAATGTTGCACAAATGGTGATATTTCAGATAGTGGGTAAGGATTTACTGGATTATATATTCCAGGTTCTGAAATTAACATCAATACATATATGATTCCACGTTCTGTAATTATAAGAGATAAAACAATCATGATAAAATAGATTACTAATTTTATTATCTTCATTTTTAACTCCTTTAGATTTATAAATTATTTTACAATAAATAGGTTCATCACCATGACTTGTGGTTGATTTCCGTTCTGACTGGGAGCTTTCCTAGGGGCATCCCCAAGGAGTCGCCTAGCCTTTTAATTGTTGAGAATCAAAATAAATATATGTAGGTTTGTTACTTTTCACTTTCACTGGCTCTATTAAAATAGATGATTTCCCCTTTTCATCTATTTTGACTATATATTGTTATGTGAATACCATATCACTAGCTATAAGAATTCCAAAATCAGATTTTTCCGTAAATTAAACAAACTTTGATAAAAGGAGGATTATTCCTTTGTGGTCGAAGATTTGAATTTCTCTTTTAAAGTATAATCAATAGTACTACTTGACTTTTGATCCAGGGGAAATTGAAATAACTGCTAATAAGCCTATATATTTATTGGTAATCCTCAGGGGTTTTAAAACAATAACAAACAGGCACCTCCTCAAATTCAGTATGAAGGTAGCGACGAAACTAAATTAAACCATACTGAATAAGGGGTGTGCCCTAGAATTATGTAAAATAGAAAAAGCTGTTAATAAAAGTCCTCTTTCCCCGCCGCAACCTCAATGGAATTATCAAAGGCTCAAAAGTCTGCAAGCTTGGCCATATGAGAGTTCAGTAGTTAGTTCCTCGATTCAATAGTTTTGGCATTTTAAAACCTCCGATATTCAAAACGCTTAGATTAAGATTTTGCTAGACGTAATCAACCTCTGATATTGTTGCTCCATAATCCTAAAATGATGTTTTTCGTGGATGGCAAGTAGCTGAATGGATTGAATAAGGTTAGGATAGTGGGCAAGTGGGTCGGGAAAGACGATATGCCCGGCTATATTCTCCTCAATATCTTTTACCAATTCTTTCATTGCGCTTGTTTCGGTTACTAGTAATTGTTCGATTTCGTCGCTGTTTAGCACAAAGCGTATCTTTTTGGGAGGCACTAATATTGCAGGAGCTCTCATGCCTCTTCCTTTTTTGTTTTTAAATTCTTCGTAAACATCATTTATTTCAGTGGCGAAAGGCTTGTTTCTTCGTATTTTCGCGTAAGGGGTAAGTAGTAAGGAACATTTTGTTGCGGTTTTAAGCATTTTCAGGATCAAATAAAGATGATAAAAGTGTTCCCCAATTGACCATTTACCTTCCACTTCTCGATGCCATAGTTGGTTTTGCGGGAGTGATTGAATATAGGGCAGATAATGAGCTCGCTGCTCCTGTAAAGTGTGAAAATGGGTTGCCATACTGTTTGATTTCATAGTATTGATTCTCCTTTATGCTGTTATTTCCATTTTAGGCAACTGTTTTATAAAAGTACATTAAACACTACTAGTCATTGTCGATCAAAATGAAAAGTTCAATCTTAATTACAAAACGATGGTTTTTATATGCAGTAAAATCAAGGATTTAGAGTGATTTTTAATCAAACATTATTCTAAAGCTACAGTGGGTGACCTTGTCATAAACCTACAGTATGGACCTTCTAATCAAAACGATTAGGAGGTCTTTTTATGTCTTGGCGATATTCAATAATTTTTTTCTTAAAATTTTTCGATAAAAGTTTTATTTATTTCGATAGGGCTCTCTTTATATGACAGAGATACAAAAATGTATCTTACTTAGCTAGGAAAGGTGGGGATCACATGAGTGAGAAGGAAAAAAAGTCGACAGAAGGAAACGACAAGGTAGTAGCTCAAAGTTTCTGTAGTCCTATTCGGAGTTATTGCCTATACGAAGGTTGTTTAGGTACATTTGTTCCTCTAACAGGATCTACATGGATACTTGATCATTGTGGGTGTAAAGGCGGAGGCGGCGTTATTACTTAAAAATCATTATATGAAAAGGAGTGGAATTAGCATGATAGTAAAAGTTCTAGCTAAAGTAGATTTAACAGGCAATGATTTGCAAATTAAACTAACCTCTTTATATCAACAAGAAAAATTCAAAAAAATAGTGAAAGAAATGCAAGAGAAGGAAATGTTTAAAGTAGAAGAATTAGAAGTGGAAAAAGCCTATACTTTTGAAGCGGCTGTAGGGCAAAAAGCGAAAGGTCTAATTCAGTTTAATTCAACTATTATTAATCTGGTAAATAAGGATAAGACCGTTACGATCTTATTTAATGAATTGCCAATTCATCAGGATCATTACTTCGGACAAGTTTTACAAAAAGGAGATTCTAATAATATCGTCACTTTTACATTTGAACAGGAAGAAGTGATTGAAAAGCAATACGAAACAAATCTTGTTCAATTTGAATTTGCTGAGGAAAATATTTCAATCGATAATGAAGTTAGTTTATTAGCATGGTGGACGTCTGATGGGTGCTTACCAGGAGGGTATCAGCATTGTGGTGGCAACTGTGGTTATGGTTCAACTCATGGAGGAGGGAAACCAATTAATGCAACAGATACTTGCTGTGTGTCACATGACAGATGTTATGACGTCTTTGGATATGGAGATAATTGCTGCGATAAAGAGTTGGTTTCATGTGTTTCAGGTCATACTACTGTAGCTGCAGCAGGAATTCGCGCATTCTTCGGACCACAAGCATTACTCTGTTAGTAGTAAAGAAAAAGCCTTTGAAGGAATGAACCCTTCAAAGGCTTTTCTAGACGTCTTTTTGTATAAAGTTACGTTCAATGTAAATATATAAATACAAGCATATAGAAAGTATTAACATTCCTAAGCTTATGACAAATAAACCCATTCCACGCCAACTACCGATAATAAAAGATAGAAGAACAGTGATTCCCCAAAAAATAAGTGTGATCTGGGTAGCTTTTCTTTTATTTTTAACGACTAACATACTTATCACAAATACTACCACATTAGCAAAAAAACCTATCCCAATTGGAATTAGAATATCCATTTTCTTATCCCATCCCTTTCTTTGCTTCGTTTAAATAAGTTTTAGCGTAACTCTAAAAGTTTCAAAAATAAAAAGCTCTTCCTAATTATTATACAAAAATTGCAAAAAGAAAGTACAAATAAATAAGATGAACTAAAAATACTCCCATTAGATCAGCAGCTTTTTCATCTGTCTATCAAATGGGAGTATTTCAATTTTGACTATTAAGGTGAGCCCCAATGAAATAGTGAATATAAAGCAATGATTAAAATAATGACAGCAATGATGAAAGTGATGTAGGGACTGACGTTGCTTGCTTTATTTTTCATTAGCTTTACGCTCAGCACTATAATGATTAATGATAACGGGAATACTAGCCAAAAACCCAGATTACTTAGGAACTCAATTTGAATTGGTAATTGATCGTAAAAATAATTATAGGCGATACTGAGAATAAGTAAAAATGTCAGCGCGATATTGCTCGATGCGATTTTATTATTGCTCATCATAATTCCCTCCAATCTATAAATTTGCGATCCTTTTATTTATAGTATGCTAGAAAAAATAATGTGGTTATTATGGTTTTGATTACGTACATCATATATTTTTACATATTTGGGGCAATGGGGGGGAGCATGGTTTATTTCAATTGAATAAAGCCATGACCAATATGATTGATCGAGAAGTTTTCCAGTGGAAGAACATGCGATAGTAAGTAATCATACACATACATAGGAATCAAACGTGATTCAGAACGATTTATTGTTTTTATAATAAGAGCAGCGGCACCAGCAACAAAAGGCGCTGCCATAGATGTTCCAGTCAACTCTACATAATTACTGTTTAAATGTGTAGATAAAATATTTTCACCAGGCCCTACAAAATCTAAATTTACATTCGTATTAGAAAATTTTGAGGGTGTTTCTGCTTCAGATATGGAGCCGACTTGTATGACTTCTTTATAAAATCCAGGGTATGATATTTCGATAGTCTCGCTTTCTCCATCGCCTTCATTACCAGCAGCCGCTACTAATACGATTCCTTTTGAACGGGCATATTTTATGGCTTTATGCAATTCTTCTTGTGGTTCAGGACTACCTAGCGACATATTCATGATGTTTACTTTTTCTCCATTAGGCCCAGTCCAATCAACGGCATATATAATTGCCTTAATCAAATTCTCAAAGCTACCTCTGCCCATATGATTAATCACTTTTAATATAAGAACTTTACTTTTTGGCGCTACACCTGTGATGCCTCTACCGTTATCGACGGCTGCAATAATCCCAGACACATGTGTCCCATGACCGAGGTAGTCTTTATAAATGGAAGGGTTACCTTCATCATCATCTGTGAAATTATAGCCATCAATAATATTTTCCTTTAAACTCGGGTGGTCAATCTGAACGCCACTATCTAATACAGCAACAACAGATCCCAAACCCTGATCTGTTTCTTCCCACAATTCCCTTGCCCGAATCTTATCTAAGTTATCGGGAACTGCATTTAGAACTTTAAACAACTTAACAATTTTTACTGGTTTTAAAATGATTTCAGTGTTCATTATCTTCATCTCCTTTTACATAATAAAGTGAAGAAAGAACGATGATAATAAAGTGAAATTCGCAATTTAAAGAAAAAAATACCCCGAAAATGTTAGGAAAGGTCTAACATTTTCGGGGGAGTACAGGATACGTATTGTCAGTTACAATATTCATTAACTCAATGGATTCATCTCTTTAATTTTTAGGACCTATTCTTCCACCGGTTGTTAACCAACTCCAACATATCCCGAAAAACTTCACCTTTTTTTGTAATAAATAAGGAAGGCCAATAAACAACAAAAACAAAAAAGCAAGAACCAACAATCCATTTAATATACTGTTCATCTGTGTAGCAATAAAAATACTAAAGATTATTATAAGAAGATATAGTATAGCTATTCTCTTGTAGGCTATCATAAAATTCTCCTCCTGTTCATACAATCATACATTAATTAGATGAAAGATGTAAGGAAATTGGTAATGGAATAATTCCATTAAAAATTAAAACCAACCAAATAACATTAGGTAGTCTATAACCTAAATTATTTGGTTGGTTTATTTGTAAAAAGATCATTTATCATTAGCATGAATCTGACAATATTCCTTCAATAATTTAGAAGAAATACTGGCATTTTTAATAAGGTTTATTAGTAAATCGCGTTCTTTTGGAGAAAGACTGTCATTCGTTAAACAACTTGAATAAAATGATTGAACTTCTCTTGCTTTACAGTAACAAGCCATTAATTTTTCAATTTCCATGTGGATTACCCTCCTTTTTTGTAATTAAGAGATTTTATAACTTCAGATAACTCCATGATGACAGCTTCTAATTTATCTATTTTCCTTTCAAAGCGAATGAACAGATAGACTGTTATGGCAATAGGGAATCCAAAATTTCCTATTAAGCTAATCCACATTGGAACATTTTCTGGTGTCATACTATAAATCACCCTCCCTCTTACTCCAAATTAATACTATAAGGTGATACTCGGATTCGAACCGAGGATCCAGGTTTTGCAGACCCATGCCTTACCGCTTGGCTATATCACCAAAATTGTAACTGTACTATGTAAAGTGAATCCTTCTTTCATAAAAACAACCTTCCAGTTAAAAAAAGTATTATTTTGTTATGGTTTCATATCTTATGTTTTAATCCTCTTTATAGAAAAAAGGAGGTCTCTAAGATGAAGTATGATTTAACGGTTTATTCAAGCGATGGATGTCAATATTGTGTCAGGTTAAAGGAATGGTTAGAAGCAAATAATATTACTTATATTAATAAGGACATTAATGAAGAACACGTATTACAGGAGTTTAAGCAATTTAATAGTAGCGCTATCCCATTTACTTTAGTAGTCGCTGATAATAAAGTGGAGGAAATTATAGGCTATCAGCCAGAGAAAATAAAAGCTATTTTAGATAGTTGAAGAAGTTGGATTAAATCACCTTTTTTGTATAAAAGGTGATTTTTTATTCTCTTTTTAAGAACATTTGTTCTTATTTTGGTTTATAATATAGATACTACATTCACTTTATATAGAAAGAAGGCGGATATATAGGAGGGATTATTAAATGGAGAAAGATAATCAAAAAGTAGAGGAATTCTTCTATAGGAATAATAAACAGGTAAACAATCCAATTATAAAAAGCTTTTTGTCGGATTCTGAAAATCTTTATTTGGTACAAAAAGCGATCTTATATCCAACTGATAGTAATAAAAAACTCGTGGATGAATCTTTTCAATCTCACTATATAAATGTTAGGAAGATCAAATACGTCAGTAATTTAATTTATTTCTTCAGTTTAGATTTTGATAAAAAAAGGAGAAAGCTGCAAAAGCATACTTTATTAATATTAGATAAGGGCTTATCAGAAGAAGGTGGAACGACTGCAAAAGAGCAAATAGAAGATGCAAGCAATGAAAAGGAGCTTGAAAATATAGTTGGAGGAGGGTTATTAGACAATATTGAGGATG
The DNA here is from genome assembly GCF_054062295.1 of Lysinibacillus sp. TE18511. NCBI lineage: Bacteria > Bacillati > Bacillota > Bacilli > Caryophanales > Bacillaceae > Lysinibacillus > Lysinibacillus sp. TE18511. The sequence continues at coordinate 169,189 of NZ_JBSSFD010000005.1, read as the reverse complement.
AACAGCTTTTAAAGTCCTTGCAAAAACTAACGGTTAAACAGCTACAAGTTTTAGAGATGATTTATGTAAAAGATCTTACTACAAAAGAAATAGCTCAAAAATTAAGAACAACACCACAGAATATATCCAATCTTCATCGCAAAGCTTTAAATAAGCTTCATCATACACTCAGAAAAAAGGGGGAATAATTTATATGGCAAATTTAGAAAACCAATTTAACGAAGAAACGCTTACAATTATAGAGAATTTCACACCTAAAATTAAACAATGTCTACACAGTACAGACTATCAAGAAAGGGAAGATTTAGAACAAGAAATCAAATTAAAAATTATAGAAAAGCTGGCGACAGTAAAGTTTCAGAATGCACCTAGTTTTTGGGATTTTTTCTTGTAATTCTTATGAAAAAAGAACGTCGAAGGTATATACCTGACTTCAAGTAGGACGACAGAAAAAAGGGCAAGCTTCTACTTGCTCTTTTTGTTGAAATGAACTACAGACGATTTTGGCTGAACCTTACTTATAGAAGAAATTGAGGGTAAACGTTACTAGCAAAATGCATTAACTGGAATAAAAATACCTTTAAACAAGTTAATGGCGCTTTCTAATCACTTTCTAGTGATATAACAATGCTGCAGGATTAGAACTTTATAACTACTTTATACCTAGGAGAGTAAGAACGAATTTACTAATTTTTTTCTATAAATCCAAAATAGAAATGAACATATTTGCGATAGTATTTTTATTCAAAATTAGAGAAAACGATACAATTTATTAGGTTTATTGAAAAAAATTACCTAATTCATTGTAGAAATCATGTAATATATTTTCTGGGTTTACATGAAGATTTAGTAATTTTCTTTGTTGTGAAAAATAGGACTTTTATATAATTTTGATAAATTTACATATTTTTATAGATTTACTAACAGTTGTTTTAGTACACTGAATTTATGAATTGAAAGGGGAAAGAACATGAAGAAAACAATTATTGCTGGAGCACTTAGTATCGCATGTTTAACAGGAGGCTTTGGTGTACAAGCAAATGCACAAGCTAATACACAAGAAAGTATAGATATTTCTAGCTTCATCCACCCGAAAAATGTAGTTGCGGCTACTACACAAGCACAATCAATGTCCTACCAAGATATGTACAAAACGCTTGTACTTGCTAAGTTAAGCTACGTCGATAGTGAAATGAGCTTAGTATGTACAAAGGATAGTATTTCATTAAAACTATCCTTGGAAGGACTTATGAAATTCTCTGATCTAACTGCACAAGACCAAAAAGAATTTAAAGAGCTTTTCGGTGACGCTATGCAAATGAAATTTGCTCCATCAGGAAATACATTCAAAGCAGAGATTTTTAGTGAAGGGAAATGGCAGGTTTTGGATGATGAAGGGAAAAATGCTTTCATAGATTCGATTAACGATGATCTTTTAGACTTAAAACCAGGTGGTTACTTCACTGATACTATTGGACATTGGGCTGAGAGTTATATCCAATTACTGTTCCAAGCTGACATTATTAATGGAACATCGGCTACAACATTTAATCCAAATGGACAAGTAACACGCGGACAATTAGCTTCTATGATTTTCCGTGCTGGTGGATTAGATGTGAAAGAAGATTACGAAAGCCCTGCTACATATAAGGACTTGGGGAAATACCCAGGTGCTAAAGAAGTAGCGATTTTAGAGGATTATGGCTTAATCGATATTTTTGATGGTGCTAATTTTGAGCCATACAAACCTGTAACACGTGAGGAAATGGCCTATGTAACAGCAAGCTTATTAGAAGCAATGGAATTTGATGTAGCTAAGGCTAGCAAAAATAACACATTTACAGACAAAAATCAAATGCGTAAAGAAACTGTAGAATCAATCGGTTTATTACAACAATTAGGTGTTATTGACGGATCAAGTGGTAAATTTAATCCAAAAGGTAATCTTACACGTGCACAATTCTCTAAAATTTTATCACTTACATTATTAGCAGCAGGTGAAGAAGAATAATATTATTCTTCTTTAATATGAAAAAAGCAATCCACATTATTTTGGTGGATTGCTTTTTTATTCGACTAGCATATGAAATACATAACTTAAAAAATAACCTAATAAAATATATGTTAAAAAGGATTTACGTGTTACTGAACGAAAATGATGCAAAATAAATTCTGAAATACTGGCGGTTGCGATTAACCCGATTGATATGCCCATTAGTAGCCCTTGTGCCTTCTCGGTTAATTCCCAATACTGACCAATCTGTATAAAGATACTAAAGAAAATTGAAAATGCTATGAAATAGAGAAAGAGTTTCCATAGCTTTTCTCCTTGTGATAATAATGCTGTTGAAAGTGCAAAGCCTTCTGGCAGATGATGTAGAATAATGGATGCTGTAATGGTAATACTTAATGCTGAGTTCCCTAATAAATTTCCGACAGTGAGACTAATTGGAATGGTGTGGATAATTATAGCCATTGCAAGTAGCGTTACAGAGGGGTTTTGTGTATGGGAAGCGTGTAATAAACTATTGAGTATTTGAAAAATTAAATAGCCAATAAGAATTCCAAGTATAAGACCAAATGATTTATATAGATGAAAAGAAGAAGGAATAATGTCTAATATAAGTAAGCCAACTAAAAATCCACCACATAATAATGATAATCCTTGAGTTGTATGCTGAAATAGCTTAGAAAATACCCATGCTATCGCTCCTCCGATGCTAACACTGAACAAAAGAAATCCACCTAATATCATTGCATTCAACTGCAAATTTCCTCCACCCCATCGCCGTTTTACAAAATATATGCTAAATAGAAATGAATATGATAAGCGGACGTTTTAGAAGAAAAGGATTCAATGTAGTAAAAGGCTATTAGATGATCGAATGCTATGTAGGTATTAATTGACTGAAAATTTATTTAATTCTATACTTTTTAGATAATACCAGATTCATTGATTTAGTAACTACTAATGAAGGTGAGGAATGTAAGTATGAAATGGGATGCGAGTTATGATGTAGTAGTCGTAGGTTCAGGAGCAGCAGGGTTAACAGCAGGTCTGACAGCAAAGCTACAGGGCATGAAATCACTAGTTATTGAAAAGACAGATCGTTATGGTGGAGCTTCTGCCTTGTCTGGTGGTGCATTATGGATTCCAAATAATCATGTAATTAAGGGTGAAGGCGTTCCAGATACACATGATTTAGCACGTTTATACTTAGATTCAACCATTGGTGATCGTGTGCCAGAGGCTTTAAAGGAGGCTTATATTACAAGAGGACCAGAGATGTTAAGGTTTTTAAATAATCATACGAGGCATATGCGTTTCCAATATGCTAAAGGTTATTCTGATTATTATCCTGAAAAACCAGGTGGCTTACCGCAAGGACGGTCGATTGAGCCACGTATTTTTGATTTGAAGAACATGGGCTCATTAGCAGACACGATGCGTCGTTCGACCTTGTCCACTAAAGGCATTACGATGAATAGCTATGAATTTCATAAGGTCAATATGATTAGACGCACGACAAAGGGGAAAACGACAGCATTAAAATTAGGCATGCGATTGGTGAAGTCGAAAGTTACAGGAAATCTGCCTGTTGCATTAGGGGAAGCATTAATTGCTCGCTTACGAATGTCACTTGCTGAAGCGAATGGAGAGTTGTGGATCTCGACTGCATTTAAAGATTTTATCGTTGAAAATGATCGGGTGACTGGTATCGTAGTTGAGCGAGATGGGCAGGAGATGCGTATTGAAGCAAAGCGTGGGGTTGTGCTTTCTGCAGGTGGTTTTTCTCATAATCAAGCATATCGCGAAAAATATTTGCCAGCTCCAACAAACACAAAATGGACTTCTACACCAGAAGGGCAAACGGGTGACATTATCGATCCAAGCGTAAAGATAGGGGCGTCACTAGATTTAATGGATAAAGTATGGGGGGCACCTTCAGTGATTGATCCACAAGGACATCCTTTCTTCCTAGTTGCAGATCGAGGCGTTCCTAATATGATGGTTGTAGATGGTGCAGGAAAACGTTATTTAAACGAAGCGGCACCTTATCATGAATTTGTAGACAATATGCATATTCACCATGAAAAAAACAACAATGCTATACCTTCTTGGATCTTGATTGATGCAACGGCAAAGAGTCGTTATATTTTCACGGGACTTTTCCCTGGACAGCCCTTCCCAAAAAGTTGGTTTGACAGTGGTATTGTGAAAAGTGCACAAACAATTGAAGAGCTTGCATGGCAAATGAATGTTTCTCCAGAAAATTTAGTGGACACTGTGGAACGTTTTAATGCTTTTGCTCGTAATGGTCATGATGATGATTTCCTTCGAGGGGATAGTGCCTATGATAATTATTATGGAGATCCCACATTGCAGAATCCGAATCTAGCAGAACTGAAGAATGCTCCATTTTACGCTCTTCGCTTATATCCGGGAGATATCGGGACAAAGGGTGGCTTAGTAGTGGATCAGCATGCTCGCGTTGTAAAGGCAGATGGTACGGTAATTGAAGGGTTGTATGCCTCAGGAAATTGTTCGGCCTCTATTATGGGCGAAACATACCCAGGGCCAGGTGCAACATTAGGACCTGGTATGACATTAAGCTATATTGCAACAACGCATATAGCAAATGTAGTTAAAAAGGAACGTTCAACGCTGCTAGAGGTATAAAATAAAAGTTGCTATTTGTAGACCTAAGTTCAGTAATTTACTGGATTTAGGTTTTTGCTTATTTTCATTCAATTCCTTACTGAATAAAGGGTTCTATAAGATAAGAGCTAGGAATATGGTGGATATTAAGTGTTAAATTGGTTCTTCACCAAGAGTTGTGAATGACATTTGTTAAAATGAATGCCATATATAGGTTAATTGGAGCGCAGGCGAAGTGGCTCATCGGACGCCCCCAGGAAGCTCTGCTCTGCGCGAAAGCGAAGCGACAGCGGCAATGTTTTATCTGTGCGAAAGCGAAGCGACAGCAACAAATGTTTTCTGTGCGAAAGCGAAGCGACAGCAACAAATGTTTTCTGTGCGAAAGCGAAGCGACAGCAACAAATGTTTTCTGTGCGAAAGCGAAGCGACAGCAACAAAGCGCCTACACGTTATGGTAATGAGCGGTAAAATCGATAATTCATTGGAACATAAAAAGGAGTGAATCAGCACGTGCTATCTTATAGACTCGTAACAACGATGGAAGAGTTAGAGTCCTATAAAAATACTTGGTCAGATATACTTGAACGTGAAAAAAATGATAATCCGTTCATTGAGTTTGAATGGGTTTCGACATGGTGGACGACGTTAGGTGTTAATGACAATGTTGAGATTTACATAGTCGAGCAAAACGGAGTAGCAGTAGCATTTTTCCCATTTGTTCGTTATGTACGATTTGGTGGTATACATTATTTTGTTTTTTTAGGACAAGGGTTTGCCACTTATATGGAAGTAATTGCAGAGAAGCAATGGAAGGAACCTGCAATTGAATACTTATTAAAGGAGCTTTCTCGGAAATATAAACGATTTATTCTAGTGTTACAAGGCTTATTAGAAAGTAAACATACATCTCAAATTCTAGAAAAATATGCAATAGAGTATCAGGTACCTTATTCTATTTTTCGTACTGTCACTCCTTATATTGATTTTCAATCTATAAAAATTGAGGATTTTCTTTATAAGCATAGAAAAAAATTTAAAACGATTCAGCGGCGTGAAAAAAAATTAAAGGCTCTTGGTCAAGTAACCTTTCAAGAGGTACATCGTGAAAGGATAGCTGACATGTTCGACTTGTTTACGAGAAGATGGCAAAAGAAAATCGATAAAAGTGGATTTACAGAACAACAAACGCGTCGTTTTTTTGAGCGTTTGGCAACGGAGAAAAGTAACGCGTTACGAGTAGAAGTAGATAGTCTTCAGTTTGAGGGGCATTGGATCGGCTTTACGATCGATATTTGCTGTAGAGATCGGAATTTTTGTCAGGCGATGGGACATGAGCCTGATTTCAATATTTTTGGGCCTGGCCGTTTAATAGAGCGAGAAAATATGCTCAAAGCACATGCTTCGAACTACCGTTTCTATGATTTAGGCAGTGGTTATGAGCCTTATAAGTTTGAATGGTATACACATGTTGATTTTACTAGAAAATTTGTGATGAGTACGAAAGGCAAAAGGGAACGTACTTTAAGGCTAATGATGGTCTTGTTTAATAGATTGAAAGGTCAATTAACGAATAATCATCAGCTCGTGAAATTGAAACGAGATCGATTAGGAGAGCTACGCTATTTTTTAAAAAGTGCCCGTTCAAAGGATTGGTTCCATTCTTTCAAGAAGGGGATTAATCGCATAATAGCTGTGCATATTTTTGATATTTATGTTGCTGAGAATGGCCAAGGTCAAACTACATCAAACTTTAATGAAGTGTTTATTCAGGATGTGATGGTAAGTAGAAGACGTGCTAACTACGTTTCGAACTTTCATAAGGGCTATCGGATCTTTAGAAATAGCACGAACGATATAGCTTATTTAAGACATGATCAAATATTTCGTGAAGAAGCGACAGGATTTACACACGAGCTTCCATCCAATGTTTCATACATTCAGGACAATAATCATCAGCTGTCTGAAATCGTCGCTACCATGCAGGAAGAAGGAAGAGCCGTCTGTACTTCCGTTCATTGGTATGAAAGGAAAAGAAGACGAGAGCTAGTACAGTTAGGATTTCAAAGGGTAGAGAGGATAACAATAATTCAAGTATTGAAAAAGAAAAAGGTATATCGCCAAGTAAACAATTGGTTAAAATATCTCCAATCACAAGGGAATAGTATTTATCATCTCTGACATTTAGCGCTATTACCTTTTTTATTTAAAAAATCCCCAGCGTTTATGAAGCGGCGCTGAGGATTTTTTTCTGAAAGAAATTAAAAGTGTATACCTGGTTTATCAGTAAGCTTACAGCCTGTGCCATACTTTGCTTTTAAGGCACCTTTAAAATTAGTTTGTTCAAGTTCAGGGTATGCCTGTTTCCAAAGTTCAAACACATTGTGACTTGAAGCAGAGCCGTCCTTTGTTAGTCGAACAATATGGAAACCATATTCATCATTGCATCGAGCTAATGGACGATTTTCACGCACTGTAATGATACGACCACTCGCTGTAACATCATATAGGCCCTCGTAGCCTGAAATGGCACGTCTTTCTTCATCGAAGTCAGCTGTTGTTTCTTCTTTAACTTTATCTTTCTCTACAGGCTTAGCTGCTTCTTTGACTTCGTCTTTCACTACAGGCTTAGCTGCTTCTTTGACTTCGTCTTTCACTACAGGTTTAGCTGCTTCTTTGACTTCATCTTTCACTACTGGTTTAGCCTCTTCTTTACTTTGAGTTTGAAGCTGTTCCACAATGACAAAATCCTTATTTGAAGCTTTATCGCTCATTGTAGCCATTACATTCATAATGGAACCGACATAACGCAATGGTTTGTCTTTGCCTTCTTCAAAAACGAAAATATTATAATCGGTTTTATTCATTTTTTTAATAATAATATTTCCTGTTGCAATAGTAAAACCGATAAACTTGTTCTTTTTTAGTGCTTGTACTGCTTGTTGCTTTGTTAAAATCATTTTTAAATCTCCTAAAGAATTGTTTTTTCTATTCTACCATAAAATTAGTTTTCCTGTTTTTCTATAGTTTTGATGTTTCATTATTGTTCTGTTAATTTTTAATAAGAGGTGAGGAATAGAACCGCTCAGGTAGTAACGCGAACTGCTCGGGTAAGCCAAGGAAGTAATCGGGTCCCCTAGCAACCGCTCACCTACGAAGGGTCAAAATACAGTATGTACCTCTAAAAAGTCATGTGAAAAGTAACTCGTACACTACATCATCAAAAGGAGGATTTTTTATGGTTCAACATTTATTTAGTATGAATTTAAAATGGTCGGAGGGGAGAAATGGGACAGGTAATATTATTGCGGACAATTTAAAAACGAAAATCTCTATCCCTCGAGAAATGAATGGACCAGGGATTGGGACAAATCCGGATGAAATGCTGCTTGGAGCTGCAGCAACTTGCTATTTAATTACACTGGCTACGTTACTTGAAAATTCGAAGATTGCTGTGTTGGATTTGTCTATGCAAGCTGAAGGTTTTGTTGATGTCACGAATGGCATTTTTACTTATGAGAAGATCGTGCATAAGCCAAGAATTGTTGTGCAAGATTTATCTGAACGACAGCAAAAACGAATTGATCGATTAGCTGAGAAGGCTGAACAATCTTGTATGATTAGTAAAGCGTTAAAAGGAAACGTTCAAATAGAATGCGAGGTACAAATTATACAAGGATCAATAAATGGCTGAACAGATAAGGGTTATTCACTTTGAGGGTTTATCGAAACAAAATCTCATTTTATCGAAACTATTTGAGTATTTATCGAAACAAAACCTCATTTTATCGAAACTATTTGAGCTTTTATCGAAACAAAATCCCTTTTTATATTTTATTATGTAAATGCTTTTCGAAAGTAGTTCTATAAATGTCCCAGATGAATATATAAAGTTAAGTGCAAAAAAAATGCAAAGGATGATGTATTGCACGAGCAATCAGCTCAGACTATCACATTTTATAGTCAGTACGGCAAAAGAATTTTTGATATTACTGGGGCACTCCTATTACTTTTCATAACCATTCCTCTCATGTTACCTGTATTCCTCATTTTACTCATTAGTACAGGCCGCCCTTTTTTCTTTAAACAAATCCGTACTGGATTGGCTCATCAACGCTTTATTATTTTGAAGCTACGGTCAATGACCATACAGGCAGTTCCAGTGAATATGCCTACTGTGTGTGCAGACGGGATTCCGGAGGATTATTATTTTAAAACTGAACAGGATGCACGAATCACGAAGGTTGGGTCCGTTCTTCGGAAGCTAAGTATTGATGAAATTCCACAGCTCATTAATGTCTTAAAAGGAGATATGAGTATTGTTGGACCACGCCCGGAAGTTCCACCCATCACAAATGCTTATAACACTGTCCAGGCTCGACGATTAGAAGTAAGGCCAGGATTAACAGGGCTTGCTCAAATTAACGGTCGATCTAATATTTCTCATGGGCAAAAAATTTCATATGATCTAGAATACGTTGAAAATTATTCGTTTTGGATGGATTTGAGAATTATCATCAAAACATTTTACGTAGTGTTAGCGAGAACAGGTGCTTATTAACTTCTTTCAGCAGAAGTCCCCTACCTCTATAAGTGGTGAGATGGATGCGAATTTAAGCTGTTTTCAGGGGGGCCAAACGCCTGCTGAAAGAGAGGAACTCAGTCTAAGAACACCACGTCCTGTGGCAACGACTGAGTAACCAACATCGTGTTGGCCCAAAGCCTCCGGCGGATGTCATGGAATCGGAAAGGAGTTCTTAAAGGATGTTAGCCTAAAATCATCGCATCCATGCGATAACGGCTAACTGACCTGCATCACGCAGGCCTAAGCACAAAGTCGATTCCAGACGCAATTATGCCAAGGCACAATTGATAAAAATAAGGAGTGTTAGGTACTGAGAATTGTTCAGCTTATTACACGTATGGATAAGATTGGCGGAGCGCAAAAGCATGTGGAGGCACTTGCCATAAAATTAAAGCAAGACGCACATGAGGTAACTATTGTAACAGGCCTATACGATCCATCACTGTGGCGCTTACAAGCAGAAAAAATTGATGTTATCAGTATCCCAGCCATGCAACGAGCGATTCATTTAAAAAAAGATTTACAATCCTTGTGGCAATTGAGAGCCGCTTTTAAAAAAATAAAACCCGATATTATTGCGGCACATTCATCAAAAGCGGGTGCAATTGGACGTGTAGTAGGTAGTCTTTTAGGCATTCCAACTGTTTTTACAGCCCATAGCTGGAGTTTTACAGAAGGTGTACCGCATAAAAAAAAGATTTTGTATAGTCGGATGGAAAAATCAGTTCAGACGTTAACAGCTAAAATTATTACGGTATCTGAATATGATCGCAAGCTAGCATTAACAAAAAGAATTGCTCCTGCCCATAAAATGCTGACCATTCATAATGGCATTGACCAAATAGATAAGCGAGTAGCACCTAATCGAGAGAAAGAGGAGCATCCACTAATTGTGATGGTTGCTCGCTTTGAAGTGCCAAAAAGACAGGATTTACTGCTAGAGGCTTTAGCAGAGCTTTCTGATATTCCTTGGAGCCTTCAATTGATAGGTGATGGCTCACTGCGTCCTAATTTAGAAACATTTGTTGCTAATAAAGGCTTAACGGATCGTGTCTCATTTTTAGGCAACCAATTAGAAGTCACATCTTTGCTTGAGGACAGTCATTTATTTGTCTTGCTATCCGATTGGGAGGGCTTACCGATCTCAATTATTGAGGCGATGCGGGCAGGACTTCCGATTATCGCCACGAATGTAGGTGGCGTCAATGAGCTAGTTTCTGATCATGAGAATGGATTTTTAATGAACCGAGATGATACAGATTTACTAAAGAAAAGGCTTAAACAATTGTTGATGGATGAGAACTTGCGTCAAAAAATGGGCGACGCCAGTGAACGTTGCTTTTTAAGGAATTTTACGTTTCTACCAATGTATCAGAAAACGCTATTTGTCTACGAACAGGCTGTATCAAAGTCGGCTAAGAAAGGTGATTAATTTGCAATTAATTCGCATTCGAACAGATGATGAGCTCATGTGGTACAAGGATATTTGGGATGAAATTTTAGCAGCTGAGGTTAATGATAATCCATTTATAGAATTTGCTTGGTTTTATAACTGGTGGCAAATAGTTGGGCGAAGAGCGCGTGTTGAGCTCTATGCTGTAGAAGAAAATGGTCATATCATTGCCTTTTTCCCATTCACAGTTCGACTTCGATGGGGGATACGAATTTATTCCTTTACGGGAGAAAATATTGCAAATTATTCAGGTGTTGTAGCGAAAAAGGAATGGCTGTTGCCCGCTATAACCTTTGTATTTGATCAGCTCATCGAACGGCATAAACATGTCATATTTTCGTTTCATGGATTATTGGAAAGCAAAGAGTCTACAAAGGTGATTGAACAATATTTTGTTGAAAGGCAGTTACATCCGAGTATTTTTCGTGTAGTGACACCGTATCTTGCCTTTCACGATATAGATTTCCATAAGCATTTCAATCAACGTAGAAAAATGCATGGTGTGGATAGAAGGGAACGAAAGCTGCGGAATTTAGGTTCATTAACGAGGACAGTACCTTCGCAGGACGAGCTTTGGCAAATGTTTAGATTATTTGATCGGCGATGGGCCAAAAAGCTAGATACGAGTGATTTTACGAAAGGAAAGAAAAGAGATTTTTTCGAACGGCTAACACTTCTTAAAGGGGAGTCATTGCTAGTCGAGGTAGACGCACTTGTTTTTGAAAACCAATGGATTGCCTTTACCTATGGAATTTGCTGTCGAGGACGTTATGTCACTTACGCCCTTGCGCATGAGCCGACATTTAATATATTTGGGCCTGGTAGATTAGTTAATCAGGAAATGATCAAGCGAACCTTTTCTGAAAACTATCATTTATTCGATATGAGTATTGGTTATGAGCCTTATAAGTTCGATTGGCGCTCTAGTATTGATTTTACAAGGCGTATGCTTGTAGGCAGTGGAACGAAGCGGGCAAAGCTATTAGTAGGTCATTATTCGATGAAGGCACGAATAAAGGAATTGTTAAAAGGCAATTATCGTGTTGTTGAATGGAAACGCAATACGCTCGGTCAATTACGGTACTTAGTAAAGTATGGAAAGGTAAAAGATTGGCTAGAATATGGACAACTATTCGTAGAAAAATTTATTCGTTTTAAGCAAGTGGATTTATATGAATTATCCCCATCAGATAGTGTCACACCGCATCGACCTGTAGGAGATTTGTTTGAGGAGTTGTCAATACAGGAGGCGATGCAACTCGATGATGAAGAAATTATTTCTCTATTTTATAAGGGATATACCATTTTTAAAGATTCCTTTGCTGAAACAAATAAAATTGCGTTTGCGTTACATGCTGTAAACTGGCGTGTAGATGAATTGCAAATTGTTGAAGCATTGCCGAAGCAGACCTATTTTTTAACCTATGATGTTTATAAAAATATCGATATTATAACAGCTTTTTTCCAAAAAATGAAACCTGCACAAACACTTTGGGTTACAGCAAGCTTTTGGCAATGGCGAAAGCGTAAACGACTATTGCAGCTAGGTTATAAACGTATTTCTCGAATGAAACATTTCAAATGTGCTCGTTATGAACGAAATCATGTAGAAAAATACACAGAGAGTGGGGGCGATGTTCATTCTGTCCATTAAAAGTAAGCGATGGAATATCGCAATGCAGCATTTTTATTTTGTAGAAAAGCCAGCTAATTTTAGAAAATCAATGAAGGTTGTTGGTTATACACATTCACTTGTACCTAGCCGTAAACTTGTTAAAAGTGAAACGGTTCATATTCACCTTACAGAAAGTGAGTTATCATTATATCTTGCACTTTCAGAAAGTAATCGAAAAATACTTCGTCGTGCACAAAAAGAGTCCTATCAAGTTTTTATTTATAAGGAACCATCAGAAGAAAATTTACGAGCCTTTCAGCAGTTTTATAATAATTTTGCCAAAAGGAAAAAACTCGAGCTAATTAGTAAGTCTCAAATGGAAGCCATTACGCTCTTAAAGGATCAAGGGGCACTATGGTTGTCCGAGATTCGAAGTATTTGTGGACAAACATTATGCTATAGACTTGATATTGTACACGCTAAAAAAGCAATGTCCTACTATGCAGCGACTTGTCATTCACAAATGATGCCAGATGATTTACAACGACCAGTTCGTTATGCAAATCGTTTCTTACTATGGCATAATTTATTGCATTTAAAGGAGCAAGGCTTTGATTTATATGATATGGGGAAGCTAACAGATGACCAAAATGTTCGTGAGTTTAAACTGGGCTTCGGTGGACAGGTTGTCAATGTTTATTCCGGCTACATTACTCAATCCAAAATAAGTGCACTGTTACTGGGCGTGCAAAAATGGAGGAAGTAGCAATCAAAGTAAACCGTGGGGGTCTTGTCATATCTTTAGATTTTGAGCTAAATTGGGGTGTCCACGATGTATTTAAATACGGTCAATACAATAAAAACTTATACGGTGTACGTGAGGCATTGCCTGAAATACTGGAGTTGTTTGAACAATACGGTATTCATGCAACCTGGGCAACAGTTGGTTTATTGTTTGCAGAAACAAAAGCAGAAATGGCTCATTACTTACGAGGTATCCCGGTAAAATATAAAAACATGCGCTATGCAGCACATACACAACTTATAAAAGTAGGAGAAAATGAGCAGGAGGACCTCTTACATTTTGGCAACTCCTTAATTGAGAAGATTAAATGTACACCACATCAGGAAATAGGAAGTCATACATTTTCACATTTTTATTGTTTAGAAGCTGGCCAAACTGAAGCGAATTTTCGTGCAGATTTACATGCTACTGCCATGATTTGTGAAGAGTATATCGCACCGATGAAGTCGATTGTATTTCCACGAAATCAAGTGAATGAAGCGTATTTCACAGCTTGTCAGGAAGTGGGGTTTGTTTGCTATAGAGGGAATGAAAAACACCCGTTGTACGATCCTCGAAAATTTACGAAAAAAGGTCGGCTATTAGGTGCGAAGAAATGGCTGGATAGCTATGTTAATGTAACAGGAAATCATCTAGTAACATTAGCTGAAATGCAAAAGGATTCATTTATTAACATTCGTTCAAGTGCATTTTTAAGGCCATATTGTAGCCCATTACGTTTTTTTGAGGGCTTTAAGATTAAACGTATTAAAGAGGGCATGCATGCAGCTGCAACGTCTGAAGCTTTTTATCATCTATGGTGGCATCCTCATAATTTTGGCAAAAATATTGAAAAAAATTTAGCTATGCTTGAAGAAATTTTACAGTATTATCAGGAATTACGTCATCAATATAACTTTCAAAGTTATACGATGCATGAGGTTGCGGAGCTTTGCCAAAACTTGTCTCGCATTAACGGACAGTAATTTATTTGTACCGAAAGAGATACGTCAGGTACAAGACGCCCATCTCAAAATTCATCGAAAGCAAAGAAGTGGAGTGGATTAGATTAGTGTTCACTTTATCCAAGCAAAAAAAGTAGCAAACTAGAACATTGCCTAGTTTGCTACTTTTTATGTTATAGGGGTAAATGGAATGGTCCTATTAATGTTGAAGGTATTTCTCTAGGTAATTTCAAGTGGACGATAAATTAACACAAGGCAATTGACTTCAATTTGGCTCATCACCAAAATACATGTAGTTCAAAGAAAGGAAAAACTAGTATTAGGTAGTGATAAAGCGGGACGTGGAATAATGGCTTGTATATATTTACAATGAAGTTTAATGATAGTTTGCTATAATAGAACAATGCTTAATAATGAATTACTACAATCATTGTATTGTTATAGAGAGGATTATTTATCATGACTACAAAACCAAAATTATTAATTGTTGATGGCATGGCGTTATTATTCCGTTCGTTTTTTGCATCAGCTGCGATGGGGCATTATATTCGCCTCGCGGATGGGACACCAACAAATGGTGCCCAAGGATTTGTGCGTCATGTATTAACGGCACAATCTATCATGAAGCCAACACATCTTGCTGTTTGTTGGGATATGGGTGCCCATACATTCCGTAACGAATTATTTGATGGCTATAAGGCTAATCGTCCAGCACCACCAGAGGAAATGCTGCCACAATTTGATATGGCGAAAAATTTATCTGAACAAATCGGCTGGCAAAATTTCGGTGTTAAAGGGATGGAGGCAGATGATTTAATTGGCTCGATGATTACGAAATGGCAGGATGAGGCTGACATTACGGTAATTAGTGGCGACAAGGATTTACTACAGCTTTTAAGACCATCAACGGAAATTGCTTTTACAAAAAAAGGCTACACAGAGTATGACGTTTATACGCATACACGCTTTACAGAAGAATATGGCATCGAACCAGTTCAATTTGCACAGGTTAAAGCTTTTATGGGGGATACGAGTGACGGTTATCCAGGCGTTAAAGGAATTGGACCAAAGCAAGCACTTACATTAATTCAAACGTATGGTTCTATTGAAAATGTTCTTACATCAATAGATGAATTAAAGCCAGGTCAACGTACAAAAATTAAAGAAAATCTAGACATGCTAAAATTGTCACACGAGCTTGCAACCATTCAAACAAACGTACCAATCGAGGCAGAATTAGCGAGCTTAGTATTACCTAATTACGAACCTCAAACGTTCAAAGAAATAGAACAACATGGCTACACATTAATCGCCAAGCAGGCACGCTCACTGTATTCACTTATTTAAAAACAAACATCATGGTCATCAACGCAGAGTATAGAAATATGCTCTGCTTTTTTATACAAATTTTTGTAACCTTTTCCTAACTTCAAACGAATTATAAGCAAATAAGTAAAAGGAGGGGAAAGATTGATTGATTCAAATAACTTGGAAACAAGAATAGTTGAAATCTACAATCTGTATTACTTAGACGTTTATAGATTTCTTGTTTGTTTTACGGGAAATCAAAATGATGCGGAAGATTTGACCCAAGAAGTGTTTATTCGTGTCTTAAAAGGTTTATCGAACTTTGATGGTAAATATAACTTAAAAACATGGATTTTTTCGATCGCAAAACATGTGGCAATAGATCACTATAGGAAGAAAAGGTTTACCTCTCTATTCAAGGACGGTTTTTTTAATCAGTTATCATCGAATGAAAAGAAGCCTGATGAGGAATTTGAAGTAACAGAATTAAAACGACTTATACATGATGCCATTGCTAAATTAAAACCTAATTACAGAGCAGTAGTCATACTTCGAGGTATTAATGAGTTCTCCATTATCGAGACTTCAGAAATTCTTCAATGTAGTGAAGTGAAGGTAAAAGTTGATTATCACAGAGCCCTAAAAGAGCTTAAAAGAAAACTGAATATTGAAATAGAGGGGGTTTTGACAAATGCAAAATGAAAAAGATTTATTTGATATGTTGAAAGAAATGTACCCTCAACATCCTAGAAAGGAATTTGTTTCTGCAACTGAGAATACGCTTAGGCAACGAGCACGAAGTATGAGGAAAAAAAGAATCTTAACAAAGTTCTCTGTGATTTCAAGCAGCGTTCTAGTGTGTACATTTATTTTTTCATGGTTAATCTTCTTTAATGGAAAT
This sequence comes from Lysinibacillus sp. TE18511, assembly GCF_054062295.1. NCBI lineage: Bacteria > Bacillati > Bacillota > Bacilli > Caryophanales > Bacillaceae > Lysinibacillus > Lysinibacillus sp. TE18511. The sequence goes on along the minus strand of NZ_JBSSFD010000005.1, from coordinate 152,921 downwards.
GGTAAAGTTTCAGAGGTCATCCATAGTTTTGGAGGGGCGTCATCTTCCTACGCAATGGACGAAAAAGAACCTGTTGTATATATATATCATTCGCATAATATAGAATCATTTATTCCAGAGCTTCCTGCACAGGAGGCGTATAGTGAGCAGGTGTATAGAGGGCAGGCGTATAGTGATACGAAAAATGTAACATTGGTAGGGAAAGAATTAAGTAGAGCATTAAAGGAAATACAGGTTCCATCAATTCATGATGAGACCGATATAGCCGGAATCTTAAAACAAAAAGGTTTACATTTTCCTGATTCATATAAAGTGTCACGGGAAAATTTACAAAAAGTCTTAGCTGAAAATGACAGTATTCGTATGGTTTTTGATATACATCGAGACTCTAATAAAAGACTGGGCTCCACAATTGAAATTAAAGGGAAAGAGTACGCACGAATTCAATTTATCGTATCAAAAACGAGTAAAAACTATGAGGTGAATAAAAAATTTGCAACGCAACTTCATGAACAACTTGAGGAATTATATCCTGGGTTATCGAGGGGGGTAGTAGAAAAAGGGATTGATCCTCCAAATACCTATAATCAGGATCTCCACGATAATTCTCTATTATTAAACATCGGGGGTATAGAAAATACGTTGGAAGAAACGTATAGGTCAACAGATATTTTGGCACAAGTTTTAAAGGATATTCTTGAGAAAAGCAAATAAGCGTTGAATTAAAAGAAGAGCGTGTCTAAACATTGCAGGCACGCTCTCACTTAGTTCGGTGTAATTTTCACGAAGCTCAATACTTTTTTATTATCTTTAAAAGGAGCCGTTCGAATTTTACTTTCACGATCACGGCCACCATTATCATGGAATAGTAACAATAGCTCATCATTTCGTATTTCATAGCCAATAAGAGGTACCCAATGATAGGCGAAGGCCGATTTTTTATCGCGCCAATTTAGGCTAAAATAGCGGTCGAAGCGTATGGCGACAGGGCGGCCTGCATCGATTTCCTGCATTGCCTCCTTTAATGTACAATCACGAATATCCCATGTTGGACGAAGCCGGCGAAGATTGCGAATTAGACGCCATTTAAATAACCCGATTTTTGTGCCGCCAAGAAGTTTATAAAGTTCATTTACCGAAGGAGCTTGATCTTCTAAATAGTTTAAGACTACGTGTACAGTTGTAGGTCCACAGGCAGAATTACGATAGTTTGGCGAAATCGATGCATCATATTGTGATTTTCCGAGCAGTGATAATTGTTTGCGCATCATAATTTCCTTTCTAAAAAAGAGCTGCATTTCAATAAGAAATGCAGCTCCTTTTTTAATTATTGTTGTGCAGATAAGAACTCCGTAACTTGCGGCTGACGCTTTGCTTTCGCGCATAAAACATTTGTGGCTGACGCTTCACTTTCGCCACAGATTAGTAGCTCTTCTACATTAACCTTACTATTTTAGCCCAGCTAATTATTGTTGTGCAGATAAGAACTCAATAACTTGCTGAGGTGATTTAGCATTGGCGCTATGTAAGTGCGCTAATTTTTCACCATTTTGGAAAATTAGTAGGCTTGGAATACCCATTACATCATATTTGTCCGCAATTTCTGGAAGCTCATCGCGATTAAGGTCGTACCAGTCATATTGGCTGTACTCTTCGATAATTGGATCGATGAACATATCCATGCGTGTGCAATCTGGGCACCAGCCAGCGTAAAATTTCACTAGAACCTTTTTATCACCAGAAATTAGCTCATTAAATTGTTCAGCAGTTGTAATTGTTTTCATTAGTGTTTCACTCTCCTTGCTTTCCATTCTACACATTTTTTGCGCAACCTGAAAGTTTTCTGTTTGGTATGATTGTTATCTACTTATTGTTTCGTTTTCGCTCGTAAAAAACAAAAAAAGTTGTAAAATGTAAAAATAATGATGAAAAAAGATTGCTAAATTAAACAAAATAATCTACACTAAAATCAGAAAAAGTAGTTTTATTTTCATTCAGCGGAAAATATTTACCTCTGATATAAAAATGGTAGCTGAACGAAGATAAGCCTCAGTCGTATGTCACAGAAGGCGCAAGCGCGTTAAACTTGAATTGAACTAGATCAATGCAAAACCTGGACGAAAATACACTAAGGTAAACTTGATATTTTTTTGAACAAAAAATGAATGGCTATTCATTCAATGGGAGAATAAGGGGGAATTGCTTGTGACTTATAACATTAAAAAAGCGGCTGTTCTAGGTTCTGGAGTAATGGGTTCTGGGATTGCAGCACATTTAGCAAACATCGGTATTCCAACATTATTATTAGACATTGCACCGAAGGAACTAATAAAAGAGGAAGAAGCAAAGGGTCTTTCTTTAGAGCATCCTGCGGTAAGAAATCGTATTGTAAACGGGGCTCTTCAAAAGTTATTAAAGCAAAAGCCAGCACCACTTACTTCTAAGAAAAATTTATCACTACTAACGGTTGGTAACTTTGAGGACGATTTAGAGAAATTAAAAGATGTAGATTGGATCATTGAAGTTGTCGTTGAAAATTTAGCGATTAAACAAAGCCTATATGAAAAAATTGATGCAGTACGTAAACCTGGCACAATTCTTAGTTCAAACACATCTGGCATAAGCATAAATGCAATGGCAGAAGGGCGTTCCGAAGATTTTAAAAAGCATTTCCTGGGAACTCACTTTTTTAACCCACCTCGCTATTTGAAATTACTGGAAGTCATTCCGGCGAACACAACAGCGCCAGAGGTTGTAAGCTTTATGAAAACATTTGGCGAAGATGTACTTGGGAAAGGTGTCGTACTTGCTAAGGATACACCGAACTTCATTGCCAATCGAATTGGAACGTACGGTTTACTCATCACTTTACAAGAAATGATGAAAGGTGGTTATTCGGTTGGTGAGGTGGATTCTGTAACGGGTCCATTAATCGGGCGTCCCAAATCTGCTACCTTCCGAACGCTAGATGTAGTTGGGTTAGATACATTTATCCACGTAGCGAAAAACGTCTATGATCAAACGACAGGTGAAGAGCAGCAAGTATTTGCAGTACCAGAATTCCTACAGAAAATGGTCACAAACGGTTGGCTAGGAGCAAAATCTGGTCAAGGGTTCTTCATAAAGCAAGGTAAAGAAATACTTGAAATTGATCCAAGTACATTAACGTATAGCCCAGTGAAAAAATTAAAAACACCATCTATCGAAATGGTGAAACAAACTCGTGGCTTAGCAAATAAAGTGAAAGCATTAACGTATGCTAAGGATCGTACAGGAGAGTTATTATGGGGGATATTCGCGCCAACGTTAATTTACTCGGCACAGCTACACGGTGAAATTGCTGATGATATTGTTGCAATTGACAATGCCATGAAATGGGGCTTCGGCTGGCAGCAAGGTCCGTTTGAACTATGGGATGCAATTGGCGTGAAAGAGTCCGTAGCTAAAATGGAGGCTGAGGGTCGTGAGGTCCCGGCATTTGTCAAAGATATGTTAGCAAGCGGCTTTGAAACTTTCTATTCAGAAATTGACGGTGACCTTGCATTTTATAATGGCTCTGAATACGTTAAAGTGCCAGTTAATGAAAAAGAAATTAACTTAAAACGCTATAAGAAAAAACATGGCGTAATTAAATCAAATACAGGTGCTAGCTTAATAGATTTAGGTCACGGAATTGCTTTACTTGAATTCCACTCTCAATCAAATGCAATAGGCTTAGACATTATTCAAATGATTAACTTTGCGATCGATGAAGTAGAAGCTAACTATAAAGGCTTAGTCATCGGTAACCAAGGGAAAAACTTCTGTGTTGGTGCGAATCTAGGAATGATTTTAGTAGAAGCGCAGGATGATAATATTTTTGAGCTAGACTTCGTTATTAAAGCATTCCAAGATGCCATGCAAAAGATTAAATACTCTCGCAAGCCAGTTGTGGCAGCACCTTTTGGCATGACACTTGGCGGCGGCTCGGAGGTCTGCTTACCAGCTGCACATATTCAAGCAACAATGGAAACGTATATGGGCTTAGTAGAAGTCGGTGTAGGGTTAATTCCTGGCGGTGGCGGGAATAAGGCACTTTACCAAAAATTCCTTAAAGGCTTACCAAATGGCGTTGAGGTAGACTATCAAACTATTGCTAATAAAGTATTTGAAACAATTGCGATGGCAAAAGTCTCGACATCAGGTGAAGAAGCGCGTGATAATAATTTCTTGAATTTTGCTGATGGGATTTCTGTTAACCCAGATCACCAACTATATGATGCAAAACAAGCTGCACTAGCGCTTTATGAGGCAGGCTATCAAGCACCTGTACCTACGAAAGTTCCTGTAGTCGGTGCATCAGGCTACGGTACGCTACTAATCGGTGCGCAAGGAATGTTTGAATCAGGCTATATTAGTGAACACGATTTAAAAATCGCTAAAAAATTAGCGTATGTCATTGCTGGTGGTAAAGTTCCATATGGCACATTAGTAGATGAACAATACCTATTAAACCTTGAGCGTGAGGCGTTCCTAAGCTTAGTTGCAGATCCGTTATCTCAACAAAGAATGCAACACATGCTTTTAAAGGGAAAACCACTGCGTAACTAACGTTAAGACTGAATTAACCATACTTGCACATGAAACAAAGGGGGATTAATACGATGCGTGAAGCCGTTATTGTAGCAGGAGCACGAACTCCGATTGGAAAAGCGAAGAAGGGTTCTTTAGCAACAGTTAGACCAGATGATTTTGGAGCAGTTGTTGTCAAAGAAACATTGAAAAGAGCGGGCTATGAAGGTCCGATTGACGATTTAATTTTAGGATGTGCAATGCCTGAAGCTGAGCAGGGCATGAACGTAGCACGTAATATAGGAGCGCTTGCAGGGTTACCAGATACAACACCAGCACTGACAATTAATAGATTCTGTTCATCAGGTTTACAAGCAATTGCTTTTGCAGCAGAGCGTGTAATGCTAGGACATTCTAAGGCGATTCTTGCGGGTGGCGTCGAGTCTATGAGTATGGTGCCAATGGTCGGTAATACACCTCGCTTAAATCCGACTTTAGCAGAAACTGCTCCGCAATATTATATGGGGATGGGGCATACGGCTGAGGAAGTGGCACGTCAGTACAATGTTAGCCGAGAAGATCAGGATGCATTTGCTGTTCGTTCACATGAGCTTGCAGAAAAAGCGATTAAAGAAGGTAAATTCAATGATGAAATTGTACCTATCGAAGTGGAACAACATTATGTAGATGATAACAACAAACCACAAGTGAAAAAATTCACTTTTAGCATGGATGAAGGTGTACGTCCAGGAACATCTGTAGAAGGTTTAGCGAAGCTTCGTCCAGCCTTCCATGTACAGGGAAGTGTTACAGCTGGTAATGCCTCTCAAACTTCTGATGGTGCAGCAGCAGTACTTGTGATGGATCGTGAGGAAGCTGAAAAGCAAGGGCTTACACCAATGGCTAAGTTTTTAGGCTTTGCAGTTGGTGGCGTACCTCCTGAGGTGATGGGTATTGGTCCAATCGTGGCAGTACCAAAAGCACTTGAAATTGCAGGTTTATCAATAGATGATATTGACTTATGGGAAATTAACGAAGCATTCGCGTCACAGTCCTTACAGGTCGTACGTCAATTAGGCATTGACCAAAATAAAGTAAATGTCAATGGTGGAGCAATTGCCGTTGGTCACCCACTCGGTGCAACGGGAGCCATTTTAACATTAAAGCTTATTCATGAATTGAAGCGCCAAGGTAAAAAATATGGTGTCGTGACAATGTGTATTGGCGGCGGTATGGGTGCAGCAGGAGTATTTGAAATTCTTTAACTTCTTTATTTTCGCTAGATAAGCTTGGAGTGCGGCGTTTCTGGTTGCCTCCGGACAAGGTGCTTCAAGCTTTTCTATATATCGGGAAAAAAAGCCATTAACAATAGATGCATAGGGAGGAATTTAGAATGACAGAAAAAACAACGGATTTCATTAAAGGCGGCGGATTTATTATTGAAGATGTGGAATTAAATCGTGTATTTACACCAGAAGATTTCACAGATGAGCATAAGATGATTGCTAAAACAACAGAAGAGTATGTTGCAAATGAAGTGTTACCAGTCGTTGAAAAATTAGAAAACCATGAATTTGAGCATTCAGTTCGTCTACTAAAAAGCGCAGGTGAGCTCGGCTTACTAAGTGCAGATGTACCTGAAGAATATGAGGGTCTAGGCTTAGACAAAGTTTCTTCTGCATTAATCGCAGAAAAAATGTCTGTTGCTGGTGGCTTCTCTATTACACACGGTGCACATGTAGGTATTGGTTCTTTACCAATCGTACTTTTTGGAAATGAAGATCAAAAGAAAAAGTATTTACCGAAGCTTGCGTCAGGTGAATTAATTGCTGCCTACGCATTAACAGAGCCAGGTTCAGGTTCTGATGCATTAGGTGCAAAAACGACTGCGAAGTTAAATGATGCAGGTACACATTATATTTTGAATGGTGAAAAGCAATGGATTACAAATGCAGGCTTTGCAGATGTATTTGTTGTTTATGCAAAAATTGATGGCGACAAATTCTCAGCATTTATCGTAGAACGTACTTTCAATGGTGTATCGGTTGGACCAGAAGAGAAGAAAATGGGTATTAAATCTTCATCAACTCGTACATTAGTACTTGAAGATGCGGAAGTACCTGCAGAAAACTTATTAGGTGAAGTGGGTCGCGGTCATGTTATTGCCTTTAATATTTTAAATATCGGTCGTTATAAACTGGGGGTAGGAACGATTGGTGGCTCGAAGCGTGCTTTAGAGCTAGCGATTCAATATACAAACCAACGTCAACAATTTAAAACAAAGTTGTCTGATTTCAATCTAACAAAAGAAAAATTATCGACAATGGCTTCACAATTGTATGCGTCTGAGTCATTAAATTATCGTACTGTAGGTTTATTTGAGGATCGTTTAAGCCAGCTAAGCCCAGATGAGCAAAAGCAAGGGAAAGTTATTGCTAGTGCAATTGCTGAGTATGCTATTGAATGTTCTATTGCGAAAGTATTTGGTTCTGAGACTTTAGATTACATTGCAGATGAAGCGGTTCAATTACACGGTGGTTACGGCTTTATGGCTGAATACGAAGTAGAGCGTATTTATCGCGATTCACGTATTAACCGTATTTTTGAAGGTACTAATGAAATTAACCGCATGATTGTACCAGGTACATTTATGAAAAAGGCATTAAAAGGTGAATTGCCATTGCTACAAGTTGCTCAAAACTTACAACAGGAGCTTCTTATGCTAATGCCTGAGGATGTTGGCACAGAGCCGCTAGCACAAGAAAAGTATCTTGTGAAAAATGCGAAGAAAATTGCTGTATTAGCATCAGGTTTAGCAGCACAACGCTACGGCGCAAAGCTTGATCAAGAGCAAGAAGTATTGGTGAATATTGCAAATATCACAAACCAACTGTTCGCTATGGAATCAGCTGTATTACGTACAGAAAAAGCGATTGCTCGTGACGGAGTTGAAAAAGCACATCAAAAATTACTTTACACTCAAATCTTCTGCCAAGAAGCATTTGCAGAAATTGAAAAAGAAGCAAAAGATACGATTCTTGCTTCAGCAGACGGCGACGCTGCACGCATGACATTGTCTGCACTACGTAAGTTAACGCGCAACAATCCGTACAACTTAATCGCGAAGAAACGCGAAGCTTCTGTTAAATTAATTGAAGCTGAAAAATATGTAGTTTAATATTGCAGACTAACCTAGCTATCCGCATAGATGAGATAGCTAGGTTTTTTGTTGAAAATAAAAATAAGGCTCTTCGGCAAAACGAGGGATGGATTTCCGTTCCAGCTAGGCGCGCGATTCTATTTTATCAGCGGTTCTTGGTATTTTATCAGCGATTTTCATGTTGTTATCAGCGATTCTTGGTATTTTATCAGCGGTTTTCATGTTGTTATCAGCGATTCTTGGTATTTTATCAGCGGTTTTCATGTTATTATCAGCGGTTCTAGATATTTTATCAGCGATCGACATTTTGGAGCAACGAGACATTTCCTTCGCCCAAATTGTTGCTGCCGCTGCGCTTTCGCACAGACAAAACCAAATTGTTGCTGCCGCTGCGCTTTCGCACAGACAAAACCAAATTGTTGCTGCCGCTCCGCTTTCGCACAGACAAAACCAAATTGTTGCTGCCGCTGCGCTTTCGCACAGACAAAACCAAGTTGTTGCTGCCGCTGCGCTTTCGCACAGCCAGCCGGAACGGAAATCACCCCCACGCTTTGTCATAATGAGTTTCATTTTGGTTCATAACTGTTATGATGGTATACTACAGAAAATGAGGGAGACGCTGAAAATGTAGTGTCCTAAAAATGATTGTAGAGGAGCCTTTAAATGACGATTCAATTTATTCATTATCCAAAATGTACTACTTGTAAAAAAGCTCAAAAATGGTTAAAGGACAATGAGATTTCATTCGAAGAGGTACATATTGTCGAGCAACCGCCTACAAAGGACGAATTAACAAATTTATGGCAAGAAAGTGGACTGCCGTTAAAGAAATTTTTCAATACTTCTGGTATGAAGTATCGTGAGCTTGGCTTAAAGGATAAGCTTGCTGACATGACTGAAGAGGAGCAGCTTGAACTGCTTGCTTCAGATGGTATGCTGATTAAACGTCCAATCGTAACAGATGGGAAAAAAGTAACTTTAGGGTTTAAAGAATCAGATTTTGAGCAAGCTTGGAAATAACCCTATTTATCCTTGTTTTTATAGGAGAAGTATGGCAAACTGAAAGTGAATATACTACATATTTTATGGAGGGGTTTATTGCATGAGCACACCAAAAGACTTACGTTACTCTGAAGAGCATGAATGGGTAAAATTAGAAGATGGTAAAGTACGTATCGGTATTTCTCACTTCGCACAATCTGAACTTGGAGATATCGTTTTCGTTGAGCTTCCACAAGTTGGCGACGAAATTAAAACAGATGATCCATTCGGTAGTGTAGAATCTGTAAAAACAGTTTCTGAATTATACGCACCAATCTCAGGTACAGTAGTTGAAGTAAATGCAGATTTAGAAGATAGCCCAGAATTCGTGAATGAATCACCATATGAAAAAGCATGGATGATCGTTGTAGAGCTTGCTGATGCATCAGAAGTTGAAAAGCTTATGACAGCTGAGCAATACGAAGAAATGATTGCTGAATAAGACAAGCCCTAAAAAACGTCGGAAATCACCGGCGTTTTTTATTATCTTCATTCATTTCCCACTATAGTTGGGGAGGCGAAAGCCGTTGTAGGCCCTTATCAATGGGTGTCTTATATGATCACCGACAGAGCGTAATGGATATAATGAGCTATAAGGTATATGTCTAATGGGGGTGGCGTGATGTTCGAGGGAAAATGCTTAATTGTCGAAGGTCGTTCGGATAAACTTCAAATTAAACCTATTTTAAGTGAAGATGTTATAATACTTTGTACGAATGGTACAATTGGTGTGCATCAATTAGAAGAGTTACTCGATCCATATGAGGGCTGTGAGCTTTATACATTTTTTGATGCAGATACATCGGGTGATAAGCTACGGGCATTAATGGACAGACATTATCCAGAGGCTGAGCATTTACGTACGATGCCGACATATAAGGAAGTTGAGACAACTCCGAGAAAGGTGTTAGCGATGATATTGCTGCGTGCACACTTCTCAATCCATAATGAATATATTTTGTAAGGTTGCGTGAAAAGATGGAAGAATGGTCAAAAGAGCAGTGGGATACGGCTGTACAGTCCGGTGAAAAGGCTGCCTTTTATTTATATACGCCTATGTGTGGAACGTGTGCAGTTGCATCGAAAATGATGACGATTGTCGAGCAATTGCTGCCACAGCTACAGGTTGGTAAAGCGAATATTAATTTTATAGAGCACATAGCTTTTGATAATAAAATCGAAAGTGTACCATGTTTACTCGTGTGTGATGGCGGAAAAGTAACAGAAAAGGTATATGCCTTTCAATCCGTACCATTTTTATACGAATTGCTAAAAAAATCAATTGACTGAACTTTGATAGCGTGATAAAGTACGAATATACTAAAAAAAATAAATATATCGAACTCTTATAAAGAGTGGCGGAGGGAAGTGCCCTATGAAGCCCGGCAACCATCACAAAGTGAAAAGGTGCCAAATCACTCAAAGATTGATCTTTGAAAGATGAGAGAACGGTTTAGCGTATAATTACGTGACCCCTTCTACTTGTCTATAAGTGAAGGGGTCTTTTTAACTACTTCCAACACACGACTGAGTGACCAACATCACGTTGGCTCAATGCCTTCGGCGGATGTCATGGAATCGGAAATGAGTTCAATATAGGATGTTAGCCTAAAATCATCGCATCCATGCGATAACGGCTAACTGACCTGCATCGGTAAAAACGCCACGTCCTGTGGCATTACCGAAATGACCGACATCGTGTCGTCCCTCGTGCAGGCCTAAGCACAAACCGATTCCGGACGCTATTATGTCGGGGCATAATTGATATGAGAAAAGGAGAATTCGCTATGATTCAACTTCAGAATATTACAAAAAAATACAAAACCGTGAATGGCGAATTAACTGCAGTCAAAGACGTCAATCTTTCTATCAATAAAGGTGAAATTTTTGGCATTATCGGCTATAGTGGCGCTGGTAAAAGTACGATGATTCGCTTATTAAACGGTTTAGAAAAGCCTACAACTGGTACGGTGACGGTTAACAATCAAGAATTTTCATCTATAAAGGGGCAAAAGCTCAGAGATGCTAGACAAAAGGTAAGTATGATTTTCCAGCATTTTAATTTACTTTGGTCAAGAACTGTTGAGGAAAATATCGCTTTCCCACTAGAAATCGCAGGTGTTCCAAAGGCACAACGTGAAGCACGAGTGAACGAATTGATCACACTTGTTGGCTTGGGGGGGCGTGCTAAGGCGTATCCATCACAGCTATCAGGGGGACAAAAGCAACGTGTAGGTATTGCGCGCGCGCTTGCTAATAACCCAGAGGTATTATTATGCGATGAGGCAACGTCTGCACTCGATCCGGAGACAACAGATGCTATTCTTGATCTACTTGTCGATATTAATGAACGCTTAGGTCTAACGATCGTATTAATTACACATGAAATGCACGTTATTCGCAAAATTTGTCATCGTGTAGCGGTTATGGAAGCCGGAGAAATTGTAGAGCGTGGTGAGGTATTACAAGTATTCCAAGCACCGCAAGCTACCATTACGAAAAAATTCGTTTCTCAAATTACAGATACGAAAGAAACACAGGAAACTGTGGCTCAAATTAAAGCAAATTACCCTACTGGACAACTTGTAAAGCTGATCTTTGTAGGAGAAAAAACAGAGCAACCTGTCATTTCACATCTTGTGAAACAGTTTGATGTGGAAGTCAGCATTGTACATGGTAATATTTCGCAAACGAAAAATGGTGCGTACGGTACACTTATAGTGCAAATAAACGGCTCAAAGGATAATGTTGCGGATGCACTTAACTACTTAAATACAGTCGAAGTACAAACGGAGGTGATTGCAAATGCTAACTAGTCTCTTTCCGAATGTCGACTGGGAAAAAATGTGGGAAGCTACGTATCAAACACTGTACATGACAACGATCTCTACAGTTATCACATTTATACTTGGCTTAGCAATTGGGATCGTACTATTTTTAACAAGTCCAACTCAACTATGGGCAAACAAAATTGTGAATTTTTTGACAAATTCGATTGTTAACATTTTTCGCTCTATTCCATTTATTGTGCTAATCATTTTATTAATTCCATTTACGAAATTTTTACTTGGCACAATTCGCGGAGCGAACGCAGCTTTACCAGCATTAATTATTGGTGCTGCACCATTCTATGCACGAATGGTATTAATTGCATTACGTGAAATTGATAAGGGTGTTATTGAAGCAGCTCGTTCAATGGGGGCTAAAACGTCAACGATTATTTGGAAAGTACTAATTCCAGAATCGTTACCAGCACTTATTTCAGGTATTACAGTTACTGCCGTAGCACTTGTTGGTTATACTGCGATGGCAGGTATTATCGGTGCAGGCGGTTTGGGGAATTCAGCTTTCTTAGACGGTTTCCAACGTAATCATGGAGATGTGACATTAATGGCGACTATTTTAATCTTAGTAGTTGTATTTATCATTCAATGGATTGGCGATATGATTACAGCGAAAACCGATAAACGCTAAGAATTACAGGGTTATTTTGGTTTTATACCACTAACATATTTAAACAAGATTAAAGGAGTGTAATAAAATGAAGAAATTATTAGCAGGATTATTCTTATCAGTACTGGTACTAGCTTTAGCTGCTTGTGGTGCTGGTAAAAAAGAAGATACAAACGGAACAGACGGTAAAGAAAATGTAACATTAAAAGTAGGTGCTTCAAATGTACCTCACGCAGTTATTCTAGAACAAGCAAAACCAATTTTAGCTAAACAAGGTATCGATCTTGAAATTGCAACATATCAAGACTATGTATTACCAAACCAAGATTTAGAAGCTAAAGAAATTGATGCAAACTACTTCCAACATATTCCTTATTTAGAGAAGGAAATTAAAGATAAAGGTTATGATTTTGTAAACGCTGGTGGTATTCATATCGAGCCAATCGGTATCTACTCTAAAAAGTATAAATCTCTTGATGATCTACCAGAAGGTGCAACAATTTTACTTTCTAACTCCGTTACAGACCACGGGCGCATGCTTTCATTATTAGAAGCTAAGGGCTTAATTAAACTAAAGGATGGAGTAGATAAAACATCTGCTGAGCTTAAAGATATCGAAGAAAACCCTAAAAAGTTCAAATTCGACGCAAATACAGGTCCTGAAATGCTTGTACAAATGTATGAAAATGATGAAGGTGATGCAGTTCTTATCAATTCTAACTACGCAATCGACAACGGTCTAAATCCAATGGAAGATTCTATTTCTCTTGAAGATAAAGAGTCTCCATATGTCAACATTATTACTGTACGCGCTGGTGATGAAACAAAACCAGAAATTAAAAAATTAGTAGAAGTATTAACGTCTAAAGAAATCCAAGACTTCATCGTTAAAAAGTGGAAAGGCTCGGTTGTTCCAGTTAAATAATTTATCCTCATTCAGTGGATGTAATAGTACAAACTTAGGTTTGTACTATTTTTTTTGTAAAAATAGAGAGGGATTGACCAGTCTTCTAAGAAGAAAATCCTGCTTTATAAGGAATAATAGTAAAAAGAGAGATATCCTTCTTTTTGTTTATTTCTATTTACATAAATTTTCGATATGGTATAACTAGTTTGAATGAATGGGGCTGGCTGAAATTATTAATAGTCGAAAGTTAAAGTTGGTGATCATATGCATAATGTTTATGTCGCTAAATAGTACAACTATAAAGGCAGATAGTATTACAGAAGATGAACGTTCTACATGGATATGGAATCCGTGGATACTTGTAGATAACGAAACCAGTACATTGCAATTTTTAGAAAGTAAACGAATAAACAAAGTTTATTTACAAATTGATTATGAAATGTCGAGAAGCGTTTATCGAAGCTTTATTGAAAAGGCTACCGCAAAAAACATCCAAATATACGCACTTGCTGGGGAAGCCTATTGGATTACAGAGAATGGCATTGAGTATCAAAATCAACTTATGAATTGGCTAGAGCTTTATCAACGTGAAGCAACAGAGGCACAACGTTTTTTAGGAATTCATCTAGATATTGAGCCATATGATACAAATATTTGGTCTACAAAACAAACAACCGCGATTCAAACCTATCAACAGTTAGTTATACATGCCAAAATGAAAGCAAGGTCATTAAAATTACCTCTAGAATTAGATATACCTTTTTGGTATGACGAAATTTCATTTGAGACTAAATATGGTAAAGGCATTTTATCTGAATGGTTAATTAATTATTCAGATGGTGTGACGATAATGGCTTATCGAGATAATTCACAGGACATTATACAAATCGTAAAAAATGAAATTGAATATGCTAAACGAATGGACAAAAAAGTTGTTGTAGGTGTTGAATCTTTGAAGTCAGCAGAGGGCGACTTAGTTAGCTTCTCAGAAGAAGGGGAAGCGTATATGAATCGACAATTGAACAAAATTCAAAAATATTTTTCCGAAAAACAGAGCTTTAATGGTATTGCAATCCACCATCTTGAAAGTTGGATTGAAATGCGACCATAAATATCTTATCGGCTATTTAATTAACCGAGATAAAGTTGTCTTGTAATCAGCGATAAAAAGGCATTTTTCCTTTATTTGTTCGTTGTCATAAAAGGAAATAATCTAGCTCATCACGAAAAGTTGTGGATGACATTTGTTAAAATGCCATGTTTATAGGTTGATTGGAATGAAGGCTGGACGCTCCCAGTCGGAACGGAAATTAACCACACGTTATGGTGATGAGCTAATAATCTGTAAAACTTCTTCAGCTTATGTGGGGGAAACAGCAGATTTTTTCATTTTATCCTATGGTATTTTGATGGAATTTTTAAAATTTTTGATTTGTTTAGAATTTGTTTAGTTTGAACTGATATTCTTAAAAAAGGATTCTAATATGATATACTGTAAAACGTTGAAAAAGCACATAACGAAATCGAGTAAAAAGCAATATCCTACCTTTATCTGTATCTCCAAGAAGCACATATTACTAAGGAAAAATATCTTGTATATATTCGTGTGACCGTTAACTATTTTTTATCTTCCTTCAGTAGATGTTTTGCTGCGAAAGCAAAGCGTCAGCTACAGAATGCTTGTACCTCTATGTAGAAAGTTCTAGAAGCAGTTATACTCATTTGATAAAACTAAGTTTATTTTAGGGTGGATTAGATGATTGAGTCTATACAAATTTGTTATAGCGGATATTGTATTAGCAATCATCAATTTTTTTGTGGAATATATTCTATTTAATTTTACAGTAATGGATTCCCGCACTTCAATAAGTGAACTTAAAAATAAGAAAATCGCATGAAACTATGAAAACTATCTATTGATCATGATAGTTTTACAGAACAATCAAATATCATATTAAAAAAATGTAAGAGGAGTATAGGATGGACACTTTAATTAAAGCTACACAAAAAGTAAAAATTTTGAATGAAAGTGATATTATACCACTTTTTGATGTATTAAAGGCAAATGTTATTCGTTCACATATGGAAATGACAGTTATTTTTTTAAAGGCAACTGTAACTGATTCCCATCAATTTAATGTGATTGAAAAATTAGAAGAACAAATTGCTCATTTTTTTGTATCCGAAGTTCGGAACACCGATATGCTTTTTAAGTTAGAGGGAAGTTTACGATGGGGAATTTTGCTACCACAAAATGGTGAGGAGGAGGGAAAAGCGTTTTTAAATCGAATTTTTCAACTCGTAAAAAATGAGAACTTCCCTACTAAAATCGATTCAGCTTTTACATTGCAGGGAATCATTGTAGAGATTAAAAATGATCAAGTAATGTTTGAAGATTTAATAGATAAACAGTTTGAAGTTTTAAGTCAACTATCGGAACCTTGGGAAATCGAAATCGTGACGAGCTTTAAGGCACAGCCAATTAAAAGAGTGAAAGTCAGTATTTTAGAGGAAAATGCTATTTTTAGCGAAGTATTAGAATTGACAGTTCAAAAAATGATAGTAGATCACTTTCAATTGGAAACAAAAGTTTTTTCAGATGGATACGAATTTTTACAGTCAGATTGGTATTTATCTGGACATACGCATATCGTCATTATGAATGATATTTTACCTCGTAAAAATGGCCTCAATGTCTTACACGCATTAAGGCAAATGGCTAATCAAAAGAAATTTATTATTTATATGATGACAAATAGAAAATCTCAGTCAGATATGATCTACGCATATGAAAGTGGCGTTGATGAGTATTTAATTAAGCCATTTGATTTAAATTTATTTCAAGCACAATTAAAAAGAACATTTGCGAGGTTATGATTATGATTGAATTATCTATTCAATTGTTTTTGTATATTATTGCTATTCTCTTAGGATTTTGTGGTGTAGCAATGATCTATTTAATTTATCAAAGAAGGAACGAAGAAAGAAAGAATCAAGAGATGGAAAAGTATATACAAAATACAAAAATACTTTGGCAGGGGTACTTTCTAGGCGACGACCAATTAACTGTGACGCTAATTCCTAAAAATAAACATCAAATATTAGCGGTAGAACACATATTTTTATCGTATTTAAGAAATATATCCAATCCAATTATTCAACAAAAAATCTATACTTTTGCACAGATGTATTTAAAGGAATATTACCAAAATGAATTAAAATCCAGAAACTGGAGTAGGAAAATGAATGCTATGTACCGCATTGCTGATTTTCATATACAAGAGCTTATCGGTACTTGCGAAGTATCGATTAAACACAAACATTCTATAGAAGTATTTCAGCTATTAAAAATATATTCTATTCTTGAAAAAGAAAAATTTATACAAGAAATATTGCTATGTAATTATTCTTTTTCAGAAAGTGAATATAAAAAGTTATTCTCATATTTAGAAGTAGAGATGCTTCAACGCCTTATGGAAAAGATGGAGAATTTACAACAAGCAGCACAATATGCATTGATTGATACAATTGCAGCAAAGGGCAGTATGGCTGTTATAGAGGGACTTGAAGAATTACTAGTAAGTGAGGATACTGAAATTCGTATTCGTACTCTTAGAGGACTTGAAAGAATTGGCGTTATTCGAAGTTTAGAGACGTATATTCCATTTGTCAATTCGTCTATATGGGAAGAAAAATTAATGATCGCAAAATTATTTAAATATGCACCTTTAACATATACTGCCGAGCATTTAGAAAAATTGTTACAGGATAGTAATTGGTGGGTGCGATCACAAGCAGCAAACACGATCATTGAAGATCCACGAGGTTATCAGAGATTAAAAGAATTCATTGCAACAACAAATGACCAATATGCAATTGATATGGCTAATGAAGTATTAGAAAAAAGGATGCGTGCAGTATGATAATACTTGACTATTTAATGTGGTTTTTTGGCGGGTTAATCATAATTTATATGCTACTAGTTATAGTAACGTATGGACTTATGTTCTTCTTTGCCCTTTTAAAGCTACGAAAAGAATATAGGCTTGATCAATCTGAAATGGATGATACGTATATTGATGCGTTCTATTCTAAGCCAGTATCTGTAATTATACCTGCTTATAATGAAGAAGTAGGTATTGTGGATAGTATTCATTCTCTACTTAGTTTACACTATCCAGAATTTGAAATCATCATTGTCAATGATGGTTCTACTGATTGTACTCAAGAAATAGTTATTGAGCAATTTCAAATGAAAAAAATTGAAAAAGTAATAAAGATGGAAACCCCAGCAAGTCCCATTATTCAAATCTATCAATCACAAATACACCCAAATTGTTTTTTAGTAGAGAAAGAGAATGGTGGAAAGGCAGATGCTTTGAATGTAGGTATTAATGTTGCAAAATATCCTTATTTTTGCTCTGTTGACGGAGATTCAATTCTGGAGAGTACATCTTTATTGCGTTTGATGAAGCCAATTGCCTTATCTGATGGTGAGGTTATTGCGGCAGGAGGAAATGTTCAAATAGCCAATGGAATGAACATGCAACTTGGCTCCATATTAGAAACAAACTTATCTAAAAATTATTTAGTTACTATGCAAATTATTGAATACTTTAGAGCTTTTTTGATAGGTCGCGTTACATTAAGTAAATTTAACTTGGTTTTAATTATTTCAGGTGCATTTAGTGTGTTTTCAAAAAAATGGGTAGTAGAAGCAGGTGGTTATACTAAAAGTATGATTGGTGAAGATATGGAACTTGTAGTAAAACTGCATCGATATATCCGTAAAAAGAAAGAAAATAAACGTATTGAATTTGTAGAGAACCCTGTTTGTTGGACAGAGGCACCAGAAACGATGGCTGTTTTAAGGCGACAAAGAAGGAGATGGCATCAAGGGTTATTGGAGAGTTTATGGAACCATAAAACCATGACTTTAAATCCGAGATATGGCGGTATTGGGTTATTATCCGTCCCGTATTTTTGGCTGGTAGAAGGTTTAGGGCCGATTATCGAACTAGGTGGGTATATTTATATTGTTTGTGCTTTTTTCTTAGGTGATATCTATTATGAGATAGCCATTTTGCTACTTTTAGCATTTGTGCTTTATGGTGTTGTATTTTCAATGATGGCGGTGTTATTTGAAGCATGGAGCAAAAATAAAACGTTCAAGGTTGCTGATTTATTACGTATGATGTTATTAA
Source organism: Lysinibacillus sp. TE18511 (assembly GCF_054062295.1). Classification (NCBI taxonomy): domain Bacteria; kingdom Bacillati; phylum Bacillota; class Bacilli; order Caryophanales; family Bacillaceae; genus Lysinibacillus; species Lysinibacillus sp. TE18511. Next base: position 134,605 of record NZ_JBSSFD010000005.1, on the reverse strand, counting down.
GTTTCACAGAAATTTTTTGGTATCGTCCCATTACACTCATTTGGCGCTGTGAAGGTCTTTTAAACTTTTTAGTAAGAAGACGAGAGTGGGGCAGAATGGATCGTAAAGGTATTTCAAGCAAGGAGCAAGAATCGATATGAAACGTATTTATTTGGGAATAATAGTAGTGCTATTACTTATAGTGATACCAATAGCTCTTTGGTTTGTGTCACCTAATAAACAACTGAATGTTGCAATCATTGATAAAACAGTGAAGGATGATTCATATCGAGAGCATTTAGGGTTAACTTGGCTATTAAATTATTTGAAGTACGAACATAAAGAAGGCCAATATGATGAGTCCGAAGATTATTTTGGTACAATTCCAGATGTGAAAAATAACAGTGTGTCTACTTCTGAAATGCCAAAAGATTACAAAGGTTATGATGCCATCTATTTAGCAGATACGTATGGTGTCTATGAAGATGATCTTAACCCAAAGCAAGAAAGATTGGGGGCACGCTCAAAGAAAATGGTTGGTGGATTAGAATCGCAAGAATGGGATGCTATTATGAAACGTTTAACTAGTGCAGAAAAAAGTTTATTTATAGCAGAATTTAACTCTATTGCATCACCAACGTCTCCAGAAGTTCGAAATCAAGTGCTAGAGTATTTGAAAATAGATTGGACTGGCTGGATTGGTCGCTATTTTGAAGAATTAGACTATAGAAAAAATAATGAAATACCACAATGGGTTGTTGATAAATTTAAGGATGACTGGAAATATGAAGGTGGGGGCTTCATATTAGTGAATGACTTTACAGATGAGGTTATTGTTTTAGAATTCAATAAACATATTGATAAAGAAGGTATTTATCTTAACTTCACTAAAGAAGGACAAAAGTTCTTGGATGTTTCATCAAGCCCACGTTATGATTACTGGTTTGATATTGTTACCGCGGAAAATGAGCAAGATGTTTTAGCGAATTATGAGTGGAGTTTAACGAATGAAGGTAAAAAATTATTAAATGAACATGATATTCCCCTTTCATTCGCAGCAGTTGTTTCAGGTGAACGAAAAAACGCTACAAATTATTATTTTGCAGGCGATTTTAATGATATGAATAAAGTGCCATTTTTCTATAAGATGAAAGGGCTAGCATCGGTCTATAAAGTTTTACAACATTTTTCAGATGATGATTTTTATTGGTCAGCCTATGTACCGATGATGAAGTCTATTTTAGAAGAGTTCGAGAAAAAAGAAGTTAAGCAGAAAGCTAACGATTCAGCAACAAATAAATTAGGTTATAATGCACGTATTAATGATCAAACATTTGAAATCTTAAAAGATGGACAGTGGGAAGCGATCACCCTTAAAGGCGTTAATCTGGGGATGGCAAAACCCGGTTATTTCCCTGGAGAGGCAGCCATTACGGAGGATGAATATTATCGTTGGTTCCAACAGATTGGTGAAATGAATGCCAATACAATTCGAGTCTATACGTTACATCCACCTGGCTTTTATAGAGCTTTGAAAAGATATAATGAAGAAGCAGAAAATCCTTTATATGTACTACATGGAGTGTGGATTGAAGAAGAAGGTTTAGAGGAAACTTTAGATGCTTATGATCCTGCAACGCTTGAGAAATTCCGAGCAGAAATGAAAACCCTTGTAGATGTTATTCACGGTAATAAATATGTAGAACACGAAGTAGGACATGCTTCTGGTTATTATGATACGGATGTTTCTCAGTATATAATCGGTTGGGTTGTTGGTATTGAATGGTACCCTCATATGGTAAACGGAACAAATGAAAAGCATGCAAATATTGGACAATATGATGGTGTTTATTTCGAAACGAAAGATGCTACCCCATTTGAGTATTGGCTTGCAGAGCAAATGGATTACCTTACGCAATATGAGCAAAATAATTATGGCTGGATGCACCCTATGAGCTTTACAAACTGGGTTACAACAGATTTATTAAATCATCCATCTGAGCCGAATACAGATGAAGATATTGCAAGTGTTAATCCGAATGTTATTTATACAAAAGGGTTGGCGAAACAAACAGGTCAATTTGCATCGTACCATGTGTATCCATACTACCCAGATTTCTTTAACTATGATCAAAAATACTTGTCGTATGTGGATCATCGTGGAGAAAAAAATAGTTATGCTGGTTATTTAGCAGACTTACACGCTGCACATCGTATGCCGATATTAATCGCTGAGTTTGGAATCCCTGGTTCACGCGGTTTAACTCATGATAATCCGTACGGCTGGACTCAAGGATTTGTATCAGAGCAGGAACAAGGTGAAATATTAACACATCTGTTTGAGGATATTATGGCAGAGGATTTACTGGGCGGATTAGTATTTACCTGGCAAGATGAGTGGTTTAAACGCACATGGAATACGATGGACTATGATAATCCAAACCAACGCCCTTATTGGTCTAATGCACAAACAAATGAACAACAATTTGGTTTACTAAGCTTTGATCAGCATAAGGTGCAGGTTGACGGAGATACGTCAGAATGGAAAGCTCCTCCCATATATGAACAACAAAAAAACAAGCCTTCAATGAGCGTGGATTATGATGAAAGATACTTGTACCTTCAATTAAATGGAGATTTACTCAATAAAACATCTTCGACTCAAATTCTATTAGATGTTATTCCGAATCAAGGAAAAACAGCCAAATCAGATTTAAAAGGAGTAACGTTTAGTAATGGTATTGAGTTTGTTGTCGAGCTCAATAAGAATAAAGAGTCACGTATTGTCATCGACCCGTATTATGATTTCTATTCTTATTTATATGGGCATGAATTAAAGCTTATCGACATACCATCTCCAAACGTTATGAAGGAGAACACTACGTTCAGCCCGATTTACTATGCTTTAAATAAGGAGCTATACCTGCCAGAACGGGATATAACTGTACCTTTTGAAGCATATGAAACAGGCAAATTAATAGAGGGGAATGGTAATCCGGAGGCAGAGAATTATAATTCACTTGTCGATTATAATTGGAGCGACGACGGAACTATAGAATTACGTATTCCTTGGTTACTTCTTCAATCAAAAGATCCTAGCCATAAAGAATTTATAGGGGATTTTTATAAAGAAAACGGAGAAGTATCAGTTTTTGTAGATGAAATAAATATAGGTGCATTGTTTGTTAATGATAAGCATGAGGTTGTCTCTTCGTTGCCAGAGATTGAAAAAGGTGAACTTAATCAATTGCATAGTTTTACATGGGATAATTGGAATATGCCTAAAACTGAAGAACGCTTAAAAAAATCCTATGGAATTATGCAAGAAACATTTAAGAGGTTTGAATAGTGGTTTAAAGGAGAGAGAACGATTGATTCAGTGGAGAAAGCTGATCGTTGTATTAGCGATACCATTTGTGCTTTTTTGCATGAATGGTATTACTATAACAAAAGCGGAATCTTTGGTAGAGCACAAAGAAATTACAGATTTGAATAAGGAATGGACGATTACATTTAACCATCCAATTAATAAAGAATCGATTACTAGCTCGTCAATTACGCTTAAAGATGAAGCGGGAAATGATTTTCCGATTACATTAGAGATTAATAAGAATAAAGTCAAAGTGAAGCCTAAAAAACCATACGAAAACTATACGACATACACGTTAAATGTCCAAACTGATATTGAAAATGATAAATCAAAGCGTTTAAAAAATAGTTTTAAGTTGATTTTTACGACCAATTTTGCGATTGAAAATATTAAAAAAATCACGCCTTTAAATCCTTCTGATTATCATGGACAGGCACTTGTAACTTTATCCTATGACGATGGCTATCGAAATTGGTATGATAAGGCACTACCACTTCATTCGAAATATAATATGCCGGGAACTTTTAATATTATCGGTAATAAATTGTACTCAGACGATGAGATTTATATGACACCATCTCAAGTATGGGTTGCACATGATTTAGGGTTAGAAATTGCATCTCATACACAAAATCATCAATTCCTAACAAAAAAATCTGTGGGCGATATTCATTATGAATTTGCTGAAAGCATAAAAACAATCGAGTCTTTACTAGGTAAAGGTGTCGTTTCAACTGTTGCGATTCCTTATTCTGATTATAATGAAGAAATACGGAAAATTGCTATGCAATATTTTGACGGTATACGTGTATTAGGTAGAGAAACGAATGTACCTAATAATTACGATCCGTACTGGCTAAAATCATATGCTATTACAAATACAACAGAATTTTCGGATGTGAAAAAATGGATTGATAAAGCGGTTGCTGAGAAATCTTGGGTCATTATTATGTTGCACGGTATTACAGAAGAGCGATTGGAAGAGTATGAAACAACGCCAGAAATTTTAGAACAGATTATGAAATATATTAATGGTTTAGGTAAAGATTCAATTTTACCAGTGAGTACAGAGGAAGGATTACAGCTCACTAAATAGGAAAGTGGAATCCAAAAATCAGTAGCTGTCAATATTTGAGACTAGCATACAACTTGAACGTAACGAATGAAGCTAATCCTTTGCTAAGCTATAAGTTCTCTATGTAATAGTAGTAAATTGAAAAGGAACCTTAAAGTAGACACATTGTACTTGTCTGCTTTAAGGTTTTTTATCTTTTCTGAGAACGAGGTTAGGATTATTTTTAGATTATAAATAATAATTCTGCGATTCTGTCTATTTATCAAACGGTTTATTAGAGCAACAATTTATGATAAATTACTAATATACATTCAGGGAAGACAGTTGTTTTTTTAAGGAGGACATTGAGATGAAACTAAAATTGGGTCTATTGGCAAAAATCGTTATCGCTATTTTATTAGCGGTAATACTTGGGAATTTTGTGTCAGAGCCATTTGTACGTATATTTGCAACATTTAATGGTTTATTCGGTAATTTTTTAAATTTTGTTGTACCACTTATTATTATTGGATTTATTGCGCCAGGTATTGCCCAGCTTGGAAAAGGCTCAGGGAAATTATTAGGGTTGGCAACATTCTTTGCTTATTTCTCAACAATACTGGCTGGTATAGTCGCCTTTTTCGTAGCGCGAAATGTATTGCCTAATTTCATTGCAAACGGTGAAATGGAAAGTATGAAAAACCCTGAGGAATTTTTAGCGCAGGCATTTTTTAAAGTTGACATGCCACCATTAATGGATGTGATGGCTGCACTAATTTTTGCGTTTATTATAGGTATTGGGATGGCCGCCATTCAAAGTGATGTTATGAAACGTGGTTTTGAAGAGTTTAATGTTATCATTGAAAAATTGATAGCATTCGTTATTATTCCACTTTTACCATTCCATATTTTCGGTATCTTCTTGAACATGACATTTGGTGGTCAAGTAGCAAAAATCTTATCTGTTTTCGCAATTGTATTCGTACTAATAATTGTGATGCATTGGGTAATATTACTAGTTCAATATACAGCTGCGGGAATTTTAAATAAGAAAAACCCTCTTAAGTTACTTCGAATTATGCTTCCTGCGTATTTTACAGCATTGGGCACACAATCTTCAGCAGCGGCAATTCCGGTTACATTGCGTCAAGCACAAAAAACGGGCGCTTCAGAAAAAGTAACGAACTTTACAATCCCATTGTTTGCAACAATTCATTTATCAGGCAGTACGATTACATTAGTGACATGTTCTTTAGGTGTTATGATGATGAATGGTATGGATATAAGTTTTGCACAATATATAGGCTTTATTTTTATGTTAGGTATTACGATGGTTGCCGCACCAGGTGTCCCAGGGGGCGCTGTTATGGCAGCGATTGGTTTGCTGCAAACAATGCTCGGCTTTGATGAAACAATGGTTGCACTGATGATAGCATTGTACCTAGCGCAAGATAGCTTTGGCACAGCTACAAATGTAACTGGAGATGGTGCATTATCCATGATTGTGGATCGTTTTAGTAAAAAAACGAATTAATACATGCTGAGCGGTGGATAGAAACGTCGGAGTGGCGGATAGAACTATCGAAGTGGCGGCTAGAAGTGCCGAGGCGACGGATGAAAAGGCGAGAGCGACGGAAAGAAGAGTCAAGGTGGCGGATGGAAACCAGAGCGACGGAAAGAAGAGCTGAAGTGACGGATAGAAAAGCGAGAGCGACGGAAAGGAGAGTCGAAGCGACGGATAGAAGAGCCAAGGTGACGGATGGAAACCAGAGCGACGGAAAGAAGTGCTGAAGCGACGGATAGAAATGCGAGAGTGACGGATGGAAACCAGAGCGATGGAAAGAAGAGCTGAAGTGACGGATAGAAAGGCGAGAGCGACGGAAAGAACCGCCAAGGTCGTGGATAGAACCGCCAAGGTCGTGGATAGAACCGCCAAAGTCGTGGATAGAACCGCCAAAGTCGTGGATAGAACCGCCAAAGTCGTGGATAGAACCGCCAAAGTCGTGGATAGAAGAGCCAAGGTCGTGGATAGAAACGTCAAAATCGTGGATAGAGCCATTAAAATGATTGATAGAATCGCTAAAGTGACAAAAAGAATAAATTAAGCTCGACATCGCCATTTAGGTAACTTGTCATAAGGAAATATTTACGAATAAGCAATATTGATCGCATTTGTGGTCATATTGCTTTTTTGTTTTTCTTATTTTTTCCTGTTTGATTAATTCATCTTCTGTGATGATTAATTTTCCAAGACCAAAACTATAATGAATCTCAATTTTTTGTGTGCTTGTATCTCGTTCATGAACAATAGGTTTCTCGCTCATTTTATGTATTAACTCTAGTGTTAGTTGTTTGAAATTGCTGTTCGCTGCTTCATCGAAAAGATTCCGTAAAGATGCATTGGATTTAGCAATTTTAGTGTACTCCAAAAAGATATTTAGTAAGGATTACACTGCATTAATAAAAAAATAAAAATAACTTCATTTCTTGTTTCCGATTGGAGACGAAAGAATTTGACCATATTTTTGATTTATGAGTCATATACGGGGTTAATTATTACATCTAGATTGTCAATTGTTACAGCTCACCAATTTTTTTGGAATTTAACATTATTATGAATGTAACGATAGCAAGGAAAATCTTTTAATTTTTAGGTTAAAAGAATACTATTGTTATTTAAACCCTATATGTGATCAAACGCCCTAACCTATTATGCAAAGTGTAATTTAATACGAAGGGAGGGATAGTTATGAAAAATGTTAAAGTTAGCAAAGCGGTAAAGGTTGATGCTACAGCATGGTGGATTATCGTTTAAGGACAGACGAAAACCAAAAGCGAGGTTATCTAATAATCTTGCCTTTGGTTTTTATTTAACTTATTTCAGAACACATAAACGATATTTTGAAATCTGCACAGCTGATTTATCAAAAATCTACTCTATGACTTTCGCTAATAAACACGCCAGATAAATAATAACATAAGGAGGTCTTTAGTTATGTCATTTCAAAACCCGCGAATAAAACCGATTTATCCTTTATATCAATTAAATCCCGAAGTATTCAGAATTGGAGCGCAACTGGGGATTACAACAGAATTCGAAGATCCAGAAAACCAGTATTGGGAACTAGCCAAAATACTGGACGGACGACATATAGATGAAGTAGTAAAGGAAATGCAGACTTTGTTTCCTAGCTTAACTGAGGAGGACGTAATTGGTGGAATAGAATTACTTGAAAGTGAAGGAGTCCTTGAAGAAGCACTGCCTGAACAAGAAATTCAAGATAGATACATTGCCAATGTTAACTATTTCAGCAGATTCACGAATACTCAAGGTAATCGATTTGACATTCAAAGAAAAATGAATGATACACGTATACTTTTATTGGGACTTGGAGGTGGAGGGTCAAATATTTTGACCCTTCTGGCTGGATTAGGCCCAAAAAAAATTACTATTGTTGACTATGATAGAGTTGAAGCAAGTAACCTTGGGAGACAATTTCTATATAGAGAATCTGATATTGGTAGGTTGAAAATCGAAGTAGCTGAGGAAGCACTCTCTCAAATGAATTCAAACATAACCATTGAGAGTCATAATAAAAAAATTGTCACTGTTGAGGATGTTCTATTATTTACGAATGATGCGGATGTGGTAATTTGCGCAATTGATGAACCTCCTTTTGTTATTCATAGAATTGTTAACCAAGCAATTGTACGGGCTGGATTACCATGTGTATTTGGAGCTTCTCAAGTAAGTAGAGGACGAGTTTACACAGTGATTCCAAGGGAAACAGGTTGTTTCGACTGTTTAAATTTAAATTTCAGTAAAAATGATCCAAAGTTCATCGAACAATTTGTTGGATTTAGAGAAATTAATTTTGATCCCCCATCAATTGCATACGGACCGGGAATTTTTCAATTAACCTCAGGAATTGTTGATGAATTAGTCAGATTGGTGACTAATTATGCCACACCAAGAAGTCTAGGAACTCAATACGAAATCAATTATGAAGATGGTTCCTCTTTTAGACATCCTTCATGGCCGAGATTTCCAAAAGAATGTCCAACTTGTGGTGAAGGGAAGGTAGATGATTGGGAAATCTTTCAATACTATGAAGGTGGAAAGTGAGTATATTATGTCTAAATTATTGGTCTTGAATCCAACATTTAGTAGAAAACTTAAGTGTGGGGACTATATAATCTTATCAACTAAATCCGAACCAATTGTTGTTGACGAAGAGATTGTTACTGTTTTATCATCAGGGGTTCTTAATCCAGAAATTTATGACCAAGAGTTCATAAACACTCTTACTGAAACTGGATTTATTCAGTCTGTAGAATTAGAAAATTTTGTTTTTTCTGAAGAAAATGTTGCGGAAAAGTGGACTGCTCTTAGAAAAGGGATATTGATTGTTGGCTTCGTTTCTTTAATAAGTATAATTGTTTCTACATTCTTTTTTGGTATTCCAATTGGTAGCAAATTAATCTCAAAAGATACAAACATATGGGTAAATATTCTTTTTATTATACTCTTCTCCATGGTGACTACTTCTATTCATGAGGTAATGCACATGCTATTCGCTAATAGTTGGAAAAGAACAAAAGGAGGATTGAAGCTAAACTTTAAAAAGGCAACCGCAACAGTTGCAATGTCCCATATCTGGGTATGGTCATTCTTAGGTAGAATTACTGCAATTAGTGCGGGAGTAATTTTTGATTTATTTCTCCTTTCAATTTTGACTTATTCTCAGTTCTGGATTAATAGCTGGGTTCTTCCTGTATCTTGTTCCATATTATGGATCAGAATTCTTTGGCAGTTGCGCTTTCATAAAAAAAGTGATGGACAACTTTTAGTTTCTATGATTATTGACGATCCTTTCACAGAATTTAGTTCAAAGGCTTTAAACAGCCAGATTCCCTTTTTAAGTAAAATTCGCTTAATAGGATACTTCGTTACGCTCATATTAGTTTTTCTATGGTTTATTCCTTTTGTGCATAGTGTAATTAACATAGTGCACTAAATTTTATAAGAGAATACGAGGGGTGAAGAAATGAAAAATGATTTATGCATTCACTCAATTAGTAAAAGCTATCGAAAAGGTAATGTACAAGCAAACGATAACATATCGACTTGTTTTTCTGCGGGTGAAGTTGTAGCTCTAACAGGTCACAATGGTGCTGGTAAAACAACATTCTTAAACCAAATAATTGGTGTAACAAAACCAGATAGTGGTTTTATAACTTATCAGGGACATTCTTTGGTTAAAGAAACTAAAGTTGCCCGACGCTTAATATCAATGATGCCGCAGTTTCATGCACCGTTAGCTGGTGTGACATTGAGACAATCTGTTGAGTCAGTTTTAAGAATAAAAGGTGTTAGTGGATATAAAAATAAGCAATTGACTGATGACATAATTCAGGAATTGCAGATTGAGGAATGGGCAAATAAATCTGGAGAAAAATTATCTGGGGGATTGCAAAGACTAACCTCATTTGCTATGGCAGTTGTAGCACCGCCACCTATTATTTTATTAGATGAGCCTACAAATGATGTAGACCCTGTGAGAAGAAAAATCATCTGGAGATACTTGAGGAAGCTTGCGCAAAAAGGACATATTATCGTTGTAGTCACGCACAATTTGTTAGAAGTAGAACAATACACTGACAGATATCTTCTAATGGATCAAGGAAAATTGATTAAGGATTCTCCTATTAGAGAGGTGAATTTAGGGTTATCTGTATCAAACATACTAACGATAACGGTTAGTAATTCTTTGGACTTGAATGATTTTCCAGAAGCACTAGATATTGATTTTAATGATGAGGAAATGCAATATGATTTCGAGCTAACACATGAACAAGTTCCAGATGCTTTAAATTGGGTGTTAAGAAAAATCAGTCAAAAAGAAGTAGTCAACTATCGGCTTGCACCATCTTCAATAAATAATCTATATGGAGAGTTGATAAATGAAACGTAAACTTGACATACATTTTGAAGCAATGCTAAAAAACTATAGTTTACTACAGTTTTGCGGTTTGATGCGTTGGAGTCTGATTAGGCACAAATATTTATTGCCAACTTTTAGTATAGCTCAAGCAGCTTTAGCTCTCGCCATTGTATATGGGCTTGCTTTATTGATACCGGAAATAGATGAAGTAACTTCACTATATCTATCTTCAGGTGCGATTACTTTGGGGATTATTGCTGTTGGTTGTGTTTTAGCAGCTCAAATAGTTAATACTGCTAAACAAGATGGAATTGTAAGATATCAAAAGACTTTACCTGTTAATCGTATGAGTATTCTAATTGCGGATATTATCATTTGGGGTTTCGCTTCACTACCGGGAATATTTATGTCATGCTTTGCTGCTATGATTAGATTTAATATATCAATCAACGTATCTCTTACAAGTATTCTTATTACCCTGCTGGCACAAGTAGCAATGATTTCTATTGGCTTCGCGATAGCATATTGGCTTCCATCGAATTTTGTTGCATTGGTGACACAAATTATTATGATAGGTGGCCTACTGTTTTCTCCCATTACTTACCCTGCTGATAGACTTCCGGATTGGATGACGATTATATACAATGTACTTCCCTTTGTACCAACGAGTAATCTGATTAGGGCTACACTATTTGGCCTAGGATCAATTTCATTTGTGGATTTATTTGTGGTTATTATATGGGCACTATTTACTTTTGGATTATCATTATTTGCCCTATCGAGAAAGGAGTAAGTCAATATGAATCAAGTCATGCTAAAAAACTTAAAAAAGTATATTAAGAATCATCTAGTGATAGACGTAGAGTATTTGTGTTTCGAACGAGGAGGAATACATGCTTTAATAGGACCCAATGGTGCTGGAAAGACTACTTTGTTGAAAAGTATTTGTGGGTTGGTTGTTGTTGATGAGGGAGAAATCTGGTTTGGTGATAATCTTGTTTCACAAAAGGATAATTTTAAAAACTTACTGAAAATAGGAACGATATTTACTTCTTTAGACAGTATTTCTGAACTTACTGTTCATGAGTTATTTGAAGAACATTTTCACTATTATGGGTTAAAAAAACCTAGTTCATGGCTCCCTCTTTTGCAGCAGGTGAAATTGAATGTTTCTCCAGAAGCGGTTATTGGAAAAATGTCTTTAGGGATGAAGCAAAGGCTACAGTTGGCAGTAGCTCTAACACACAATCCGGAAATTTTAGTTTTAGATGAACCTTTTAATGGACTAGACCCTGATGGAATTGAATTAGTTAAGAACATTTTGAAATCTTTAGCAAGAACAAAAATTATACTTATAACAAGTCATACTTTCGCTGACCTAGAAGATATATCAACTGACATTGTTTTTATGTCAAATGGTAGAACGAGTGAGATGAGAAAAATTGATGATATCAATCGTATTTATGAAGGTGGAATATTAGACTATTACCACCAATTAACTGCAACAAAGTGAAAGTAAATGGAGGTGTTTATTTAATGAATTATTATCATTTTGAGGTTTCTAAAATGAAGAAAATTATATTCCCAACATTTACTTTAACCTTTCTTTCACAATTGATTTTTACTTATTTTTTTGTAATCGTGGGGAAATTTGAGGAAAATGATGTAGATGATATTTTAACAAGTTACCCAGCAATACTTAGTTTAGCAAGCACAATAACTATGTGTATTATTTCAGTATATGGAGCTGTAGTAATAAGCCGTCACATTGTTAAAAATTATGTTGGTGATAATAGAAATAGAGTTTTTTTATTTCCAATAAAGCGGAGTAGATTGTATTTAATCAAGAACATAGTATTTGGATGCATCCTTGGTTCGTCTCAATTTGTAGCACTACTATTGGTCAACTTAATTTTTTCAATAGGAGAAACTATTTTTCCAATACTGGGTAAACCAATTAAAAGTTTTTGGGTGGATTTTATTTTTGTTGCTGTAGTTTGTGTACTATTAACTTTATCAATCGTCCTCTTTTCTAGCTTTATTGGCATTTATTTTTCATCAACAATGTATACAGTAATTACTAGCATTATTTCTATTGTTATATTAGCTAACGTTTCTGCACTGTCGTTGATAAACTTTCAATTTGCCGCATCCATAGGAGCTTCATGTGTATTATTGGTAATGCTTCCTATACTTCGTTATGTTGGTAAAAGAATAGATGAAAGCGAGACTATCTAACGAACTTTATTAGTAATGTTTTTATAGCTATTCGATCTTGCTATATTAGTGTTATGTTTCTTGTTCGGAATCAAATGCACCTTTTCAGAAGAAACAAAAAATAGATAAACACTCGACCTTTATAGCCTTAATAGCTAAAATTTTGAGGTCGAGTGTTTATCTATTAAAAATATTTTGGTTAAGAATAGATTGTCATAAAGTTAATAGATATCAAAAAGTACAATACTTACGAAATACTTCTTGTTTTCAATCCAATGCTTATATAAACCACCATTCTTTTCAACTAAAGCATTTATACTTCTAACACCTATTCCTTCATTTTGACGATCTCTTCTAGATTTTGTTTCTAAGGGATCGAAAGTATTAGATATATCAATTAAGAGGTTTCTATTGAACTGCTTAATTACTAGAAATATTTCTTTGTCTTCACTTTTTTTTATTCTAATGCAAGCTTCTAAAGCATTGTCGACTAAGTTTCCAATTATTATTGCAAGAATATCGTTATCAATACTAATTTTTTCTGATAGAAAGATCTTAACTTTGAAATCAATTTGTTCCTTTTTAGCAATTGAGATTTTCTCATTCAATAAATAATTTAGCACACTGTCGTTAGTGTAAAAATTTGATTGTTGGTTTAGTCCTTCAATGGAATTCATCAAATAATCTTTTGCTTCCTCGGTAGCTTCACGATCAAGTAGACCTAATAAAACTAGAAACTGATTCTTTAAATCATGTTTTATAGCTTTGATATTTAGTTGATTTTTTTTAACTTCTTCAATATATTTTATTTCTGATTCAAGTGCCTTTTTTTGGATTGAAATATGATTTATTTTTCTTAAGTGTTTGATTAGACTATTGTACAAATACAAAACACATATGTTCATAAATAGAATACCCGATGCTACTAAAAACTCAATTAGTTGTGAGTTCATGTTGATGTTTATCTCGGATAATAAGAAGCCTAACAAAACAATTATCGAAATAACAGGGATTGAAATTAGAGCTAATAATGCAGAAATATTAATGGATTGAAAAAGATTGTCTTTTTGAAGAAATAAGATTTTAATTCCAGAAAATATTAGTATTCCAAAAATCGTTGTAAAACTAGTAGTAATAATAATGAAAATGGTATTATTTGAGTAATAGACGGTTGATGAGAATAAATTTTTGAATAATGCAAGTGACAGTGATTCGCATATGAAGTTAATTGATAAAAGAACTATTGTCCAAAAAAAAGTTTCTTTAATGGGAACATCATGTTGCTTAGCAATTATCAATATCAATGAAACGGTTAGTAGGATATTAACGAAGGGCAAAAAAGTTCCATTAATAATGAAGGAACTTCCTACAGTCAGGAAAAGAAGTAGGATAATTAACAAATTTAGTTTACTAAATAATTTTTGGGACGTAGACCAGCTTGAAAAAAAAAAGTTAAGTAAGAAAATATAAGTTACAAAGCTTAGTAGTCGAATAAATATATTGATTATCATACTATGTCCCTTAATTTCATTAGTATTTTATCTCGAGCGGTTTCTTTATATTTTCTACTCATGGGTATTTCAATAGAATTATTGTCTTTTTTTAATATCAAGAAATTGTTCCCGATTTCTTTGATATATTTTACATTAACTATAAAAGACGTGTGTACTTGAACAAAACAGTCATTTAGTTTAGATAGAATCGTAGTGGTAGACATATTAGAGACATAATCTTCATTTAACGAATGAATAATAACTTGGCGACGATTTTTCTCGAAATAAACAAGATCATTTATTTTGAGGCTATAAGATATTTTATTATAGGAAAAAATGAACCTCTCTTCTCTTACATCTAGATATCTCATTACTCTATCTAAAACTGGAAATAAGTTCTCTTTAGTTACAGGTTTGATTATGTAATCAAAGGTTTGTACCTTAAAGACGTCCTCCATATACTCTTTGTAATTAGTTAAAAATATAATAGGAACATTTAAATTGTTTTGGCGAATTATTTCAGCAAGATCAATACCTGTAGTATTAGGAAATTCAATATCTAAAATAAATAAATCAAATTCAGTTTTTTTCATATGTCTGATTAGCTTTTCAGGGTAATAGAAAACATTGGACTCAAATAATTTTTGATTATATTGTATTAACAATTCTTCTACTGCATCCGCCATTTGGGGTATATCATCACAGATAGCTGTCTTAATCATAATTATCCCTCCAATTACAATTGTATTGCTTTTAACTCTTTTAAGCAATTTGATATAGTAAAGTGTCGTTTTTGTGCCCCATGTTAAAAGGACCCCCGAAAAAGGGGAAGCCCGGAAAGAATCATCAAAGCGACAGATAGAAGAGCTGAAGTGACGGAAAGAAACGCCAAAGTGACGGAAAGAAACGCTAAAGCGACGGAAAGAAGAGTCGAAGCGACGGATGGAAATCAAAGCGACGGAAAGAAGGGCAAGAACGAAGGAAAGAAACGCCAAAGCGACGGATGGATATCAAAGCGACGGAAAGAAAGGCAAGAACGACGGAAAGAAACGCCAAAGCGACGGAAAGAAGAGCTGAAGTGACGGATAGGAATGCGAGAGCGACGGAAAGAAGAGCCAAAGTGACGGATGGATATCAAAGCGACGGAAAGAAAGGTAAGAACGACGGATGGAAAGGCGAGAGCGACGGAAAGAACAGTCAAAGTCGTGGAAAGAACAGCCGATCTGACGGAAAGAATCACATAAACAAAAAAATCGCCGTAGCTGGCGATTTTTTTATTGGAATTGTGAAAGGCGTGAAAAGAAGTTCGTAACAAAATTTAAAAATATTTTTTCTGATGGTGCAATTTCACGATTTACGGGTGAAATGATGCCTACTGTTCTTGGAATCGTAGGTGATGTAATTGGCACCTTTACTGTGAAGCGGGCAGCTGAATCATACAGGGAGCTTTCTGGTAATAAGCTGACCCCAATGCCTGCAGCGACAAGCCCCTTTAGTGCATCTAAGTCTTCACCCTCGGAGATGATGTTTGGCGAGAAGCCGGCAGCTCGACAGGCATCCATTGCTACTTTATGTAATATGTATCCATCTGGGAATAGCACAAATAAGTCGTTGCGTAAATCAGCGAGTTGGATACTTTCCCTTTTGGCTAATGGATGTTTTGCTGGTAGTAAAGCGGCGATATTTTCAGTAAACAAAATTGTTGATTGAATCGCTTCATCCTTCGGTGGAAGCGGGCCTAAAAATGCTAAATTTAATTCGCGATTTTTGACTGCATCAATTAAAAAGCGATAGGAGCCTTGACGGAGCTGGAATTGCAAATCTGGATATTCACGTTTGAAGGCTGAAATAACAGTTGGCAATACATAGCTAGCCAAGCTTGTTGGAAAACCGATTTTTATCGTACCTTTAGCCGGATCTAAATATTCTTCTACTTGCTTTGCGGCAAAATCAATGGCTTTCAGAGCGGTAATTGTGTGCTCAAGAAATGTTTTTCCAATCGGTGTCAATTTAACATTTCGTCCTACCCGTTCAAAAAGTGGTGTGCCTAATTCATCTTCTAGATTAGCAATTTGTCGGCTAATTGCAGATTGAGCAACATGAAGATGTTCAGCAGCCTCAGAAATGTGTTCACGTTCAGCAACTTCAACAAAATAACGTAATTGACGTAACTCCACTAGATCTTCACCTCTATTAATCGAAAAATACGATTGATTATACCTCAATTATATACTATTTAAGATGAAAAATGATTGTAAATAAAACAGATGTCTCCATCAATTAAGTATTGGCAAGAAAGGGTCTGCGCTATAACGAAGGGGTGATTTCCGTTACAGCTGGGCGCTTTGTTGCTGCCGCTTCGCTTTCGCACAGATAAAACATTTGTTGCTGCCGCTTCGCTTTCGCACAGATAAAACATTTGTTGCTGCCGCTTCGCTTTCGCACAGATAAAACATTTGTTGCTGACGCTTCGCTTTCGCACAGAAAACATTTGTTGCTGCCGCTTCGCTTTCGCACAGATAAAACATTTGTTGCTGACGCTTCGCTTTCGCACAGAAAACATTTGTTGCTGCCGCTTCGCTTTCGCACAGATAAAACATTTGTTGCTGCCGCTTCGCTTTCGCACAGAAAACATTTGTTGCTGCCGCTTCGCTTTCGCACAGATAAAACATTTGTTGCTGCCGCTTCGCTTTCGCACAGATAAAACATTTGCCGCTGCCGCTTCGCTTTCGCACAGATAAAACATTTGTTGCAAACGCACCGTCAGCAACAGGATGTTGGTCACGAAGGCGTTATCACAGGACGTGATGCTATTAGCCTTCGTTCCTCTATATCGCTGATCCCCAAGTAGTCGTCCAGCCTCCACTCCAATCAACGTATTTACATGGCATACGTTTTTATTACTAATGTCATCCCTGAATCTTTATAGTAAGCAGAATAAGATTCCGATAAAATCTTACGTCCCTTATTTCTTTCCCTTAATTGATTCCATTCTAATGAAAAAGGTTATAGTATAGATATTGTTATTTATGCAAAACTGTCACAAAACCGCTACAATTAACGCTTCCTGCGAGGTTTCCACTATGTTGCTAGATGAAATTCATTCTCAATTAGAGCTTATTTATTGAAAATGAAGGAAGTCGATTCTCATTGTCAATAATGATTGGCAATAATCTGAAAATGCTTACAAAGTCTTTGTTTTTAGGGATTATATCAGAAGAGAATGAAAGTGATTGAAATGGTTTGCATAGAGAACGATTTTCAGTTAAGATTAGAATGATGATAATTAAGGAATGGTTCACCATTCACTGAACACACTATGGAGGTATTTTCATGTCAACTTTAGTTATTAAAGATCTTCACGTTGAAATCGACGGGAAAGAGATATTAAAAGGCGTAAACCTTACTATCAATACAAATGAAATTCACGCAATTATGGGACCAAACGGAACTGGTAAATCTACACTAGCTTCTGCAATCATGGGTCACCCTAAATATGAAGTAACATCTGGTACAGTTGAACTTGATGGCGAAAATGTACTTGAAATGGAAGTAGACGAGCGTGCTCAGGCAGGTCTATTCCTAGCAATGCAATATCCTTCTGAAATCGCTGGTGTAACAAATGCTGATTTCTTACGTTCAGCTATTAATGCACGTCGTGAAGAAGGCGATGAAATTTCACTAATGAAATTTATCCGTGAACTAGATAAAAACATGGAATTCCTTGAAATGAATGAAGATATGGCACAACGTTATTTAAATGAAGGTTTCTCTGGCGGTGAGAAAAAACGTAACGAAATTCTTCAATTAATGATGATTAAACCAACTATCGCAATTTTAGATGAAATTGACTCTGGTCTTGATATTGACGCACTTAAAGTTGTATCAAAAGGCATCAATGCAATGCGTGGAGAAGGCTTCGGCTGCTTAATGATCACTCACTACCAACGCCTACTTAACTACATTACACCAGACCATGTACACGTAATGATGCAAGGTCGTGTTGTTAAATCAGGTGGCGAAGAATTAGCACAACGTTTAGAAGCAGAAGGCTATGACTGGATTAAAAAAGAATTAGGTATCGAAGAAGAAACAGAAGAACAAGAAGCATAAGAGGGAGGACGAACTAGCATGACAGTGGAACTTAACTTGCCTGTAACAGTACAGGACGTGCGCTCGTTCTCAGAAGCAAATGGTGAACCGGCTTGGTTTACAGAGCTTCGCGCGGCAGCACTAGACAAAGTAACTGGTTTAGATTTGCCAAAACCAGACAGAACAAATATTACAAAATGGGATTTTGTGAATTTCCCAACGCATACAGTTGACAGTGAAGGATTCGCTTCACTTGATGCATTACCAGAAGAAGCAAAAAGCTTAATTGATTTTGAGGCACAAGAAAATCTTTATATTCAACGCAATAACACACCAGCTTTCATTAAAACATCACAAGAACTTGCTGATAAAGGTGTTATTTTTACAGATATTTTAACAGCAATTCGTGAACATGATGAGCTTGTTAAAAAGTACTTTATGACAGAAGCAGTAAAAGTTGATGAGCATAAGCTAACAGCGCTTCATGCGGCACTTGTAAATGGTGGTGTGTTCGTATATGTACCGAAAAATGTAATTATCGAACAGCCGCTTCAAGTAGTATTCTTAAACGATAACGCAGAAGCTTCTTTATATAACCACGTATTAGTTGTAGCTGAAGCAAATTCAGCTGTAACGTATGTTGAAACATATATTTCAACAGTTGAAGAAGCAAAAGGTCAAGCAAATATTATTGCAGAAGTAGTAGTGCAAGATAATGCACAAGTTACTTACGGTGCTGTTGATGTACTTGCAAAAGGATATACTACTTATGTTAATCGTCGCGCTCGACTAGCTCGTGATGCGAAAGTAGATTGGGCTCTTGGCTTAATGAATGATTCAGATACTATTTCTGAAAACATTTCACATCTAATCGGTGACGGTTCTCATGCTGATACAAAAACAGTAGTTGTTGGTCGCGGTGAACAAAAACTTAACTTTACTACTGAAGTTCGTCACTGGGGTAAAAACTCAAACGGTCATATCTTAAAGCATGGTGTGATGAAAGACGCAGCACAATCAATTTTTAACGGTATTGGCTACATCGAACACGGTGCAACAAAAGCTGATGCACAACAAGAATCACGTGTATTAATGCTTTCTGAAAAAGCTCGTGGCGATGCAAACCCAATTCTATTAATCGATGAAGACGATGTAACAGCAGGACACGCAGCATCTGTTGGTCGAGTAGATCCACTACAACTGTACTACTTAATGAGTCGTGGTATCTCAAAAGCAGAAGCAGAGCGCCTTGTTATCCATGGATTCCTTGCGCCAGTTGTTACGCAATTACCAATCGAGGGCGTTCAAAAGCAACTGACGGAGGTTATTGAAAGGAAAGTTCGCTAATGATGAATAAAGACATTAAAAGCTATTTCCCAATTTTAAATCAGGAAGTAAACGGTCATAAGCTTGTTTATCTTGATAGTGCAGCAACTTCTCAAAAACCTATTCAAGTGATAGAAGCAATGAAGCATTATTATGAATTCGATAATTCCAATGTTCACCGTGGTGTGCATACATTAGGAAATCGTGCTACTGACAAGTATGAAGGAGCACGTGAAAAGGTTCGTAAGTTTATCAATGCTACATCAACACAAGAAATTATCTTTACTCGTGGTACTACAACCGCTTTAAATACAGTGGCAGGAAGTTATGGTCGTGCTAATGTTGCTGAGGGTGATGAAATTGTCATTACTCACATGGAGCACCACTCTAATATTATTCCTTGGCAGCAACTAGCAAAGGAAAAAAATGCAACACTGAAATACATTGAACTTGAAGCAGATGGCACACTTAACTTGGAGAAGGTACGTGCGACTATTACGCCTAAAACAAAAATTGTGTCGGTGTCAATGGCTTCAAACGTATTAGGAACGATTAATCCAATTAAAGAAATTGCTCAAATTGCACATGCTAATGGTGCTGTAATGGTAGCTGATGGGGCACAAGCAGCACCACATATGAAAATCGATGTCCAGGATTTGGATGTA
The DNA here is from genome assembly GCF_054062295.1 of Lysinibacillus sp. TE18511. Taxonomy (NCBI): domain Bacteria; kingdom Bacillati; phylum Bacillota; class Bacilli; order Caryophanales; family Bacillaceae; genus Lysinibacillus; species Lysinibacillus sp. TE18511. Next base: position 114,464 of record NZ_JBSSFD010000005.1, on the reverse strand, counting down.
GATTTCTTAGGATTCTCAGGGCATAAAATGTGCGGACCAACAGGAATAGGTGTACTATATGGTAAAAAGGAACACCTTGAAAAGATGGAGCCAATTGAATTTGGTGGCGAAATGATTGACTTTGTTGGGCTTTATGACTCGACGTGGAAGGAATTACCGTGGAAATTTGAAGGTGGAACGCCTATTATTGCAGGTGCAATAGGTTTAGGAGCCGCTATTGATTTCTTAACTGAAATTGGGCTTGATCATATTGCGGAGCATGAGCATAAGCTTGCAGGCTACGCGATGGATCAGCTTGAAACAATTGACGGACTTAAAATTTTCGGCCCGCGTGATCCAATGAAGCGTTGTGGACTTGTAACGTTTAACCTAGACGATGTACATCCACATGATGTGGCAACGGTTCTTGATATGAGCGGTATTGCTGTTCGTGCAGGACATCATTGCGCTCAGCCACTAATGAAATGTCTTCAACAAGTAGCAACAGCGCGTGCAAGTTTCTATCTGTATAATACAGAGGAAGATATTGACCGCCTAGTTACAGGGTTACGTTCTGCGAAGGAGTATTTTGGCGATGTCTTTTAATAATTTAGATCAACTATATCGTTCAGTCATTATGGATCATTATAAAAATCCTCGTAATAAAGGATCGATTGAAGAAGATGCTGTAACGATAGATATGAACAATCCAACTTGTGGTGACCGTATTCACTTAACGCTTAAAGTGACTGACGGTATTGTAGAGGATGCGAAATTTGACGGTGAAGGCTGTTCAATTTCGATGTCGTCTGCATCCATGATGACACAAATTATCAAAGGGAAAAAGGTTGAGGAAGCATTAGAGCTTGCTGATATCTTTTCTAAAATGATGATGGGTGAAGACTATAGCGAGAAATATGACCTTGAGGATGTTGAAGCACTACAAGGTGTTTCACAATTCCCTGCACGTATTAAATGTGCGACGTTAGCTTGGAAAGCGATGGAAAAAGGCGTAAAGTAATAATTTTATCCCAATAAACACTTGAATAAAAGCAATAATACATGTTTTCATTCAGGACGAGGGGTTTCGTTTTAGACTAGATAAATAACAATAATTCATGAACGGAGGAGAAACAATGGCTAAAAAAATGCCTGATATTGGCGATTACAAATACGGTTTCCATGACAAGGACGTATCAATTTTCCGTTCAAAACGTGGTTTAACTGAAGAAATCGTCCGTGAAATTTCAAATATGAAACAAGAGCCTGAGTGGATGCTTGAATACCGCTTAAAAGCACTTGAAACTTTCTATACAAAACCAATGCCGCAATGGGGTGGCGACCTAGGAGACTTAGATTTTGATGAAATTACGTACTACGTAAAACCATCAGAAGCTACACAAAAATCTTGGGATGAAGTACCTGATGAAATCAAAGCTACTTTTGATAAATTAGGTATTCCAGAAGCAGAACAAAAATATCTTGCTGGTGTATCTGCTCAGTACGAATCTGAGGTAGTATATCACAACATGAAACAAGATCTTGAAGACCTTGGTATTGTGTTCAAAGATACAGACTCAGCTTTACGTGAAAACGAAGATATTTTCAAACAGTACTGGGGTAAAGTGATTCCTTACACTGACAACAAATTCGCTGCACTAAACTCAGCTGTTTGGTCAGGTGGATCATTCATCTATGTACCACCAGGTGTAAAAGTGGAAACACCGTTACAAGCTTACTTCCGTATTAACTCTGAAAACATGGGTCAATTCGAACGTACGCTAATTATCGTAGACGAAGGTGCTCACGTACACTACGTTGAAGGTTGTACAGCTCCTGTTTACACAACAAACTCTTTACACTCAGCAGTAGTAGAAATTGTTGTACGTAAAGACGCATACTGCCGTTATACAACGATTCAAAACTGGGCGAACAACGTATACAACTTAGTAACAAAACGTACAGTTGTTGAAGAAAACGGTACGATGGAATGGATCGACGGTAACATCGGTTCTAAGTTAACAATGAAGTACCCAGCTTGTATCCTTAAAGGTGAAGGCGCTCGTGGTATGACATTATCAATCGCGCTAGCAGGTAAAGGGCAACACCAACATGCAGGTGCGAAAATGATTCATATGGCACCAAACACATCTTCAACAATCGTTTCGAAATCGATTGCAAAACAAGGTGGTAAAGTAACATATATGGGTCAAGTTCGTTTCGGCCCTAAAGCAAGTGGTGCACGTGCGAACATTGAATGTGACACGTTAATCATGGATAACCAATCTACTTCAGATACAATTCCTTACAACGAAATCTTAAATGATAATGTTTCTTTAGAGCATGAAGCGAAAGTTTCAAAAGTATCAGAGGAACAATTATTCTACTTAATGTCTCGTGGTATTTCTGAAGAAGAAGCGACAGAAATGATCGTAATGGGCTTCATTGAACCATTCACAAAAGAATTACCAATGGAATACGCAGTAGAAATGAACCGTCTGATCAAGTTCGAAATGGAAGGGTCTATCGGATAAAACACCGATAAACGTTGGTATATAAGGGTTTGTGGTTACTTGGTTAAGTGCCAAAAACCCTTTTTGCCCACATTTTGCCCACGAATTTACGAATTAACGTGTTTTTTATATAAATCGAGTGCATTGCGCTCGATTTTTTTTGTTATATGCAGATATGTATCTGCAGTTGTTTTTATTGTTTTATGTCCCAATCTTCTTGAGATATATTTTAGGTCTGCGCCAGCTTCTAAAAGATGAACGGCATGGCTATGTCTAAGAGCGTGAGGAGATAATACAGGAACATTTGCACGTTTACAAATTTCTTTAAAATGTTCTCGCACTACATTAGCTTGCCAGTAGGTACCACTTGTATTATGGAAAACTAACATTTTTTCTTTTTCTTTAATTTGTGGCCTCATATATGGATAGCGCAAATGGATTTCTTTCTGATTGATATTCCACTTTTTTAAAACCTTCGCCACTTCTTCATCAAATTCTATAACTCTTTCACTAGATGTCGTCTTAGTATCAGATACAACAGGTTTATTTGTATCATTGTCATAATAGACGGTTTTATTAACATCGATGGTGTTATTTACTAAATCAATATCTTCCCATTCAAGCGATAAAATCTCGCCTATACGTAATCCTGTTCGAGCCATGGTAAAGAACATTGCATATCTTTCAACTGAGTGCTGATACTTTGCGTTTTTTGGTTTTAATGCTGTTGCATCTAGGAACAAGTTCATTTCTTCAATAGTAAAGAACTTTACTTTTTTATCTCGAGTTTTATTCGGTAATTTCAATCGAGATAAAGGGGTTTCCCTTAATAATTTAAATTCAAAAACAGCATCATTTAATGCGCTTGCGAAAATACTGTGGAATCGTCTAATAGATCCGTCAGAGTAGGTATCGCTTAGTTCTAAAATCCACTTCATATATTCAGCTCTCGTTATATCTTTTAATGCATAGTTGCCCCATCTTGGCAAAATAACATTATTTATAGTTCGTTCTTGCAGATTGATGGTACTTTCTTTTAAATGTGGTCGTTTATATAAGTCGAACCATTTTGGCATATATTGAGCTATTGTTTCTTTGCCATCCTCTTGAAAACCGTAATATTCATTGTCTATTTCAGCTTTACTTGCTGCAAGCTGAGCTTCTTTTTTAGTTTTGAATCCACTTTTAGTTGTTTCTTTCCACTGACCTGTTTGATGATCTTTTATTCTAATACGGTATTGCCAGGTATTATTTCGTTTGCGAAAACTAGCCATCGTGCAACCCCTCCTATGGAGCAGAATATATGTTCTTTTTTACGTATTAAAATAGCCCCTTAAATTTTAGTTCCGCAAATTCTACAGGAACATTAAATAAGGTAGCTATATCATAGATAGTCATTTGATCATATGAATCAAATAAACTTTCATCTGGAATTAATAGATAAGCAGCAAATTTATTTGCTTCTACTTCAAGTCTATCAATAGAAAAAAGAGTGTTAGCACGCATAAACGGAACACTAGAACATCTATGCAAAACAGCATGTCCTAATTCATGCGCACAAACCACACGTTGATCATCGTATGAAAGATTGTTGTTTAAAAAAATAATTTGATTACGTTTTTCGTACTGATAGAAGCCATTTATTTCATAATGTAAATCCCAATGGATAACGTTAATATTCAGAAACTCTGCTAATTCAAATGGATTTCTAGTACCATATTTTTTGCATAAATCATCGACCTTAGACTGGATAAAATCCATTTGCATCCCTCGAATCAGTTATTCTTCTCTATCTCTATATTTTTTAGGAATGAATTTTTTGTTATTTTTCTTCGCGAGTCGGATGCCAAACTCCATTGCTTCTAACAAAGATTCTTTTGCCTCATCACTCATTGGCTCACCGTTGAATAATAAACCTTCTGCAGATGATAAGTCTCCTCGTAGTTCGTCCATGCGCTTAGCTATATCACGTTCATCTTTAGATAGTTTATTATTTTCTTTAATAGAAGTATCGGTTGTTTTACCCAATAGGTAATCACTAGGACATGATAAAACCTCTGATAATCTAGCTATATCTTCAGCGCTTGGCTCAGTGTAACCGCGCTCCCAGTTTGAAATCACTTGAGGCGAAACAGAAATTTTTTGAGCTAATTGTAGTTGTGTGTGGTGCATCTTTTTTCGTTGTTCTTTAATACGAGAACCAATCATATCACTCATTTAAACACCTCTTTTCTATAATTGAAGCATACCCAAAACTAACGGAATTTGATATATTATTAACGGAATTTGAGAAAAATAATATAAAACTAGTTGACACTAACGGAAATCGTTAGTATAGTGTTATTAACGGATTACGTTAGTCGGAAAGAGGTGATTACATGATTCACGAGAACGTAAAAAAAATTCGTATAATACGCGGTGTAACTAAAAGACGTGTTGCAAAAGGTATTAATGTAACAGAAATGACATATGGTCGAATCGAAAATGGAATTAGTAAGTTAAGTGCAGAACACTTAAAAATTATAGCTACAATACTAGGTGTACCAGTAGCGACTTTTTTTGATGAAAAACTAACGGAATCCGTTATAAAAGAGGTTACGAGTGTTTCTTCATCAATAGAAAAGCAGTTAGCTTAATGTTTTAGCATTAAATACAAAAAGGAGGTTCGTTATGAATCAATTACAAATTATCGTACACGACAATCGAAGAGTACTTACAACAGCTCAAATCGCTGAAAGTTATGGAGCTGAAGAAAAATTAGTACAACAAAATTTCAGTAATAACAAAGGTCGTTTTAAAGAAGGAAAACACTTCTTCTTATTACAAGGTGCAGAGTTAAAAACCTTTAAAGACCACTTCGAAAATTTAGGGTTGGTTAAGAAAAATACAGCCTCTTTATATTTATGGACAGAAAAAGGTGCATTACTGCACGCAAAGTCTTTGAATACTAATGAAGCTTGGAACGCTTACGAAATGTTAGTTGATGAATATTACAAAGTCATTGAGCAAACAAAACAACAAGATCCGATTGAACTTGCATTACAAACATCACTCAAAAACTACCAAGAAATAAAAAATATCAAAGGTGATGTTGAATATCTAAAAGATCACATGAGAATTAACGGTGCCCAAGAGTTCGCACTGAATTCGCAAGGTAAAGCTAAAGTATTTGAAGTTCTTGGTGGATACGATTCATCGGCATATAACGCAGTAGCTCGCAAAGCGTTCGGAGAATTATGGCGTGACTTCAAACGTCACTTCCAATTACCTCGTTATAGTGAGTTGCCAAAAACAAAATTTGACGATGCTGTTTACTTCATATCTAAATGGCGACCAAGTACATCGCTTGAAATCGAAATTGAAAGTTATAACAAACAATCACAACTTAAATTAGTTAAATAAAAGGCTGCTGGGCAAAGCAACCTTTGGTAGGAGGTCATCAGAATGATTACAGTCGATACTGATTACTACGAAAAAAAAGCTGAATCTATTCTACGTGAAGAGGCTCAAAAGAGGCTAGACACATTAATTATTCAACATACTCTTTGGGATATGGAAGAATTGGTTCGACAAACAAAAATGAGTATTCCATTTATAAAAGAGCATTTCTTTTATGATGAAGATTTTCCAAAAAAGAAAATCGGTTCTAAGTGGTGGATGGATGCCGAACTCGCTAACGAATACATTCGCAAGTGGTGGCAAAAACAACCGAAAAATTAGGAGAGGCCAGGGCAAATGGCCTCAGTATAAATCAAACTACCAATCTAGTAGAAATCTAAGAGGTAGGGGCAAATCTACCTCTTAACATTATTATACACAAATTACTTAAAATTGATGGTCGCATACGAGTTAACTTTAGTGTGATATGTGACCTTAACTGAATAGAGAGGAATGGAAATATGAATGCAACTACCAATTTAGTAAGCGAAGCATTTAGAGGGATAAGAGGTGGTAAAACACAATTGCAACTCAGCATGGAATTAGATTTGTCACGAGAGACTGTATCAAAAATTGAAACCGGACGCTCTAAATTACCATCAGATATTAGTCAAACTTTGATGAAAAAATACGATGATCCAAAGCTTGCGATAGCTGTTCAATATGAATACACAAGAACGGGTCCAGTGTTGCTAAATGGTCCGAATGTTGACCTACACCGTTGTAGTGTCCGAGAAAAAACAATAGAAGAGGAAGAAGAATTTGTAGCAGCACTTAAGCGCACTAATTTTTCTAAACCAGCTCATGCTTTAACTTTTGAAGAAAAAGAAAATATTAAAAAAGCTATTGAGGAAGGAATAGAGGCTGAAACAGCAAAGAAAATGTGGCTTATGAGAGCTATAGAGTATGTCGGAATGAGTTATTCAGAGGCTTATGCTGAACATTATGAGGATTTGAGACAGAAGGGATTTATTATATGAGTTTTATTCAAATAGAAGAACAAATTGAACGTGAATTATTGTGTATCGATGATCTAACGAAAGAAATCAGCATGCTTGCACGTAAAGGTGAAACTGGTAAAGCGCATCAACGTAAACAAGACTTACATTTTTCGTTAAAACAACTAGAAAAACTCCGGGAATGCAAACGATTATGGTCTACTGTGGCTGATTTAAATAAGAACGGAACACTACAAAGGGCGGTGAAAGAGGTTGTGGAAATGGCTTGATAACTATTTTTACTTACCAGAAGAAGATGTACCAGAATCACACAGAAAATTTTGTGTTGGTGCCATGTTAACGATGTTAGTTATCGGAGTACCAACAATAATCACATGTTGGCAATAAAAAAGCTGCTTAATCATTGGAGTGATTAAACAGCTCGACTACTTACACAAGTCCAGTATACCACAAGGAGGTCATAAAGTGGACGAAATCATAAACAATTTGAAAAACGAAGCTAGAGCTTTGTATGAAATATATGCAGCTAATCAAGACATCGATATAGGACTAGCGATAAACTGCATCATCGATGCAGTAAACGTATTGGAACGTAAAGCATACGGTCAAGCCATGACAACAACGTATGACCTTAAATAAGACGTTTGCGAGTGTTATCTCGCTCTCGTCAAGCAGTTTGCAAATGGTTGGTTAGCCGTATCCTCTAAGGAATTTGCAGGCTGCTTGATGGGACAAACCATCAAAATAAAAAACCACTGCGCTAACAGTGGTCTGCAAAAACATTATTTAAATCATTCTACCACAGGAGGGCAAAAAAGATGAAGAAAATTGAGTTAGTAGTATTGAAATTACGTGATTTTAAGGGCATTAAATCATTAGACATTCAATTAGATGGTGGTAATGCGCAGATTTATGGTGATAACGAGGTAGGTAAAACTACAACGTTTGATGGGTTCTTATGGCTGTTATTCGATAAAGACAGCAACAACAAAAAGGATTTTGCTATCAAGACATTAAACAACGATGGATCCGAACGACATAACCTGGAGCATACAGTTGAAGGTACGTTTTTAGTTGATGGTGTGCCAGTTACATTAAAGAAAATTTACAAAGAGAAGTGGACTAAAAAGCGTGGACAAGCTGTAGCTGAATTTACTGGCCACGTTGTAGAACATTTTGTGGACGATGTACCAATGTCTAAAAAAGAGTACACAACGAAGGTTGAAAGCATCGTAGATGAAGAAGTATTCAAGCTTCTAACATCACCAACTTACTTTAATGAACAAATCAAATGGCAGGATAAACGCAAGCTATTGTTAGAAATTTGCGGTGATATTTCAGATGAGGAAGTTATCGCTTCAAACAAGGCCTTAGCAAAGTTAAATGAGTTACTTAGTGGCAAAACATTAGATGAAATGAAAAAGATCATCGCCAGTAAGAAAAAGCATATCAATGACGAGCTAGATAAGATTCCGGTACGTATTGATGAAATCAATAAAATGATGCCTGAAACAACTGTAGATGTTGAAAAAATGCAACAACAGGTAGCTAAGATTGAGGCTGATATTGAAGAGCTGCAGGAACAAAAAATACGTGTGAAGAATGGTGCATCGGTACTTGATAAACAGCGCCAGTTGCAAGAGCTAGAAATGAAGCGTAGTGATCTTAAAATAAATTTTGAAGCTGATAGCTTACAGAATGTTACTAAGCTCCGAGTGCGAGTTCAAGAAGCCCAAGGTAATGTTCAGGTCATCCAGTCAGATATTAACCATAAAGAAGCTTTCAAGAAATCGAAAGAATCTGAGTTAAATCAACTTTCAAATGATATTCAGCACACTGAAAACAGCTTAGTTAAACTTCGTAACGAATGGAATCAACACAACACTATGCAGTTTGAATATGAAGATAAATGCGAATGTCCAACATGTAAACAGACATTACCAGTAGATCAAGTGGAAGCTGCACGAAATGAAGCTTTAGCACAGTTCAATGATAAAAGAACGATTCTACTTGCAGGTGTAAATGAAAGAGGAAAGGCGCTTGCTCAGGAAAAGGCACAGAAGGAAGAACGTAAAGATGCAATAAACAAAGAGGTATTCAACATCAACACAGAAATCGATGCTGCTAAGAACAAACTTGAAACTGCTCAGAAAGAGTTGACTAAGTTCACTGATAAATTACAGCAAGCACAGACATTGGTACCAGATGTAGCAACTACAGACGAATACAAATCTATCAATCTTCAAATCGAAGCGTTACAGGCTGATATTAAGCAACTAAATGAGCATGCATACGAGGCAGTTGCTGGTATTGATGAAGAAATCACGAAGCTTAATTTTGAGCGTAATGAGTGTAATAGTGCTATTGCTCAGCATGCAAACATTGAAGCAAGTAAAGAACGTATTGTTGAACTTGAAGATCAACAAGCGAAACTTGCTCAAGAGTACGAAAAACTAGAGCATACAACATTCTTAATAGAAGAATTTATTCGTACTAAAGTAAACATGCTCACAGATCTTATTAACAGCAAGTTCAAATATGCACGATTCAAACTATTCGATACTCAGGTAAACGGTGGTCTTAACGAAGTATGTGAAACGACATTCAAAGGCGTTCCATACGGCACAGGCCTAAACAATGCAGCAAAAATTAATGTTGGCTTAGACATCATCAATACACTATCTGCTCATTATGGTATCCAGGCACCAATTTTTGTGGACAATGCCGAAGCTGTAACCAAGTTTATAGATGTGGATACTCAACTTGTTAGCTTAGTAGTTTCAGAGAAGGACAAGCAATTACGTGTAGAAGTAGAAGGTCAACAACCAATGCTTAAGGAGGCAATTTAATAATGACGAATCAAGTAGCACAACAACAAAACCAAGTAGCTCAAAAGGAAAAACAAAACGCTTTCGTTACACAGGTAGCCACAAAGATTGAAAGTATGAAGCAACAAGGTCAAATCAACTTGCCAGATAACTATTCGGCAGTTAATGCCTTGCAAGCAGCTTACTTCACCTTAACTGCAGTAGATTTCGGAAGTAAACAAGCATTAATTGATAAAGTAACTCCTGAATCGGTTGCATTTGCGCTACAGGATATGGCGATTCAAGGTTTATCAGTAGCTAAGAAACAAGGTTATTTCGTGCCATACGGTGACAAATTACAATTCTTGCGCTCATACCACGGTACTCAAGCAGTTCTTAAACGATTACATGGTGTAAAAGATTTATGGGCAAACGTTATCTGGAAAGGTGAAGAATTTGAGGTTGAATACAACGAACGTGGTCAACTTGCATTCAAAGCACACAAGGTTAACTGGAAAGCTGCAACAGGTAAGAAAGAGGATATTGAAGGTGCATATTGCATCATTGAGCGTGAGGATGGCACGCAGTTCTTAACGGTTATGACAATTGATGAAATCTTAACAGCATGGTCAACGGCTAAAACTCAAAATGTTCAAAATAAATATCCGCAGGAAATGGCAAAACGTACAGTTATCAATCGAGCTTCAAAAGCCTTTATTAACACATCTGATGATAGCGATCTATTAATAGAATCTTTAAATCGAACAACAGAAAACGAGTTTGAACCACAAGTAAAAGATATGGGCGATATTGAAGAAGTGAAGCGAGAAATAGAGCAGAACGCCAATACAGAAGAAATTGATATTAAGGAACAACCAACTGTAACTATTCAAGATGCAGAAATTGTAGAGACGCCACAGCAGCCAGTGCAAGAACAACAGCAAGCATCATTTGCAGATGGGCCAAATTTCTGATGATCCAAATCAAAACTCTAGCAACTGGAAGTAAGGGGAATTGCTATCACATTACAGATGGTAGCACTCCTCTACTCCTGGAGTGTGGTATCAGCTTCAAACAGATACAGCAGGGCGTTAATTTCGAGACTTCTATCCTTGGTGGTGTACTTGTTACCCATGAGCACAAAGACCACTGTAAAGGCGTGGAATCGGTGTTAAATCGAGGGCTTGATGTTTATATGTCAAAAGGTACTCAAGGGGCATTGCAGCTTAATCATCACCGAATTAAAACAGTTGAAAGTAAGAAGCGATTTAAAGTTGGTACATGGACCATATTGCCGTTTGATGTACAGCATGACGTTAATGAGCCGTTAGGATTTTTATTACAAAGCGACAATGGCTCGAAGTTACTTTTTGCAACGGATACTTACTACGTTAAATATCGATTCAGTGGACTGAATTATATCATGATCGAATGTAACTACGACCAACAAACTTTAGACGAAAATGTTGAGAGTGGTCGAGTACATCCAGCTATGAGAAAGCGTGTTATGCGATCGCATTTCAGCTTAGAAAATTTACTAGAGTTCTTTAAAGCTAACGACTTATCAAAAGTCGAAGAAATACATCTACTGCATTTATCCGATGGCAACAGCAACACGGAGCGCATCTTTAAAGCAGTAGCAAGGGTAACAGGCAAGATGATTTTTATTCCGTAGGAGGAGTTAAATTTGGAGATTTTAACAGATTATAAAGACTTAGTTGGTAAGAAAATAGTATTTTCACACATGGCTCAGTTTGCTGAACAAATTACATTAGCAACTGAAGACGGTTGTGTATTAATGGCGACATTTGATTATGACGATATGGCAGAAGAATCAAGGGTAAGGGTTATGTACCCTCATTCCGTAATTCAAGTCCTTAACAGACATGATTGGATACGTAATGAATTAGGCAAGTTAGGTATTTTTGATATTGAAAAATATAAAGAAGAACAGCGTATCAAACAAGAAAAAGAAAAAGAGGAATATCGTAAAAAGCAAGAAGTGAAAGAACGTGCCGAATACGAACGTTTAAAGGCTAAATTCGAAAAGTAATCGCTAAACAATTTGAATTTCTCAAATAAACCTATGATTAAAAATTTGAATATTGAAAATATGGGGGCTAATCATGAAGGTTTTGGAAAACCAAACTTTATTTCAATGTGATCACTGTGGCAAGCGATTGCTCACTAAACACGGTGCCAAAATCCATGAAGAAGAGTATTGCAAAAGCTCGGCTCAATTAATCGATAAAGGCTATGAAATTTTGATTAATTGCCAACATGATTGGAAAGAACGTTGGGCACCAATACCAGGTGAAGAACATTTAAGTGAACCTAGTCACGATGAATGTATTAAATGTGGTGCAGAATATTACTTAGTGTATGACTTCAAAGGCTTTATTAAAGCGAAAGAAGATATTCCGGAACGTATGTTACGTAGGATTGCGACTCTCGACAGAGATAAAAAGCGTTATGGCATAGATTTAATGTGGTAGGAGAGGTGAGGGCAAATGGGCATCATCCGAGTGGCTAAGAACAGCAACTATGTAGTGATGAATCGAACGGCATTGAACGACAACAGGCTATCTTGGAAAGCTAAAGGCATAATGGCATACATGCTTTCAATGCCGGATGATTGGGTGTTTTATATGGACGAATTAATGACTCACTCAACAGATGGTAAGGCATCATTCAGAGCTGGTTTCAATGAATTAAAGACATGTGGTTACATCGAACGAAAACCTATTCGTGAAGGGCAAAGAATTAAAGAATGGGAAACAATCGTTCATGAAGTACCTATAAATTCTCTACTTACCGATTTTCAAGAAGTAGAAAAGCAAGAAGTAGAAAACCAAGAAGTAGGTTTTCAAGAAGTAGAAAATCGAACACTACTAAGTACTGATAATAACCAAGTATTGAATAAACCAAATATTGATAATAACCAAGTACTGACTACAGACACGAAGCATGCTCAAAAGCTATATGAGTTCTTTGTCAGTCGTCTGCAAAAGTTTCCTAGTGATAAGTTACGAGAAGATATTGATTACTACCTAGCAACTTATCAGGATGCAGATCTCATTATTGAAGCATTTGAACGAGCACTTATAAATGGCCAGGTTACTAAAAAAGAAAAGTATGCATTAGGCACATTACGCAATTGGAAACATGAAGGCGTAACATCTATCGAATTATTAGCAAAAAAGGAGGATCAGCAACTTGGAAGCAATCAGCACAGCGCTACAAAGGGACAACGTACTACAGAAAGTGAATTCGGGGTTAATGTGGGCTTCTAATAAATGCGAAAAACATGATATACGAATGTTGATTCTGAATGGCGAAGAATCTTGTCCTAGATGCTTTTGCGAGAAAGAAAATGCTGAATTTGAAGCTGAATTTAAAGCTGAACTTCAGCAACAACAAGCAAAGGTTAAGTTTAATACACTCGCAAATAAAAGTTTGATACAGGACAAAACGTTACTAGATGCCACGTTTGATAGTTATATTGCACAGTCAACTGAGGAACAGACAAACAAACAACAAGCATTGCGTTTTGTCGAACGATACCAACAAGGGCACCAATTCAATCTATGGTTTAACGGCAAGCCGGGTGTAGGGAAAAGTCATTTGTCTATGAGTATTTTAAAAGTACTTAATAGCTTACATGTTTCATGTCTATATATCGACATCGATGAAATGTTAAGAAAGATAAGATCCAGTTTTAACGACAAAGAATCTCCATTTACTGAACAGTATTTCATTGATCTGCTAACAAACGTTGATTACTTGGTACTGGACGATTTAGGAGCAGAAACAGGAAATATTGATACAAACAAACAAGCAACAGATTTCACTAGCAAAGTATTACGAGCTGTTGTTAATGGACGGCAGGACAAGTCAACAATTGTTACTACGAATCTATCAAGTAAAGCGCTGATGAATATGTATGATCCTAAGTTAATTAGCCGCATGATGAAAAAATTAGAAACAATTCTTTTTACAGAAACATCGGACAAGCGTATTAAAAATATCGGATTTTAGAGGGGCGCACAGCCCCTTGATTGGAGGGTGAATGTGAAACGTTTCGTTGCGAAATACAAATCAACCAAGCGGTGTATCTGTTGTAACAAATCAATTAATTCTGGTGAAGTGTATTACCGGGAAAGGAAAGTCTTTAACGAAGTTGTGGAAGGCACTGGGATTGTTTCTTGGAACTTATATTATTGCGCTCGTTGTAACTACAAAATTCAACGTAAAAAAGAACGTTTTGCAAAGTTCGTAACTTCAGATAAATGCAAACATCCGAAGAGTCACACAGTATGGGGGTTGATTTTCGGTGAGGATTACGCGCAGGAACCAAAATACGACGAATGCGAAATATGCGGAAAGACATTTTAACGGAGGTGCAGGCAATGACCAATCCTAATCCATTTCAACAAGTCGCTGATTTCGTGGCAAGGATGGGTGAAGCTTATCGTGAATTTGAACTGAACAATCTCATGAGTGATCTTGAGGACTTCAACAAACGAAATTACAAAGATGCTGCTATCGATGTCGCTTTGGCTACTGGCGACCGTGAGGCTTTTAATAAATTAGTGGGGAGTGAATGAGTGATGAAGAAAAAACCACTACCTGAAGCTAGAGAGTTATCAGGTATTGAATTAGCAATGATTGCGATAAATCTTGAAAAACAGAAAGAGGAAATTAAACGATTGCGTAAAGCACTAGAACAAATCATGGAAGCCGAAGAACCTATCATGGAAGGTTGGGAAACAAGTACTTACAAAATTGCGTGTGAAGCTTTAGGTGGTGAAGCTAATGAATGAACAATACCTAATCGATCAAATCATTTTGCATTCACAGCTGTATAAGAAATATCAGTATAAAGAAAACGAAATAGGGTTTTATCAAAACCTTGAGGATCTAAGAAAGCTGAAAGGTTTTAGTAATCAAGATAATGCATTGGATTATGCGATTGCATGTACAGAAGGGGTGAAGGCTGCATGAGTGAAAAATTAAAACGGTGTGAAGCCTGTGAAGAAACATTTAGTTGGAATGATGATGTAATTCTTGTAAACGATGAAATATACCACAAAGATTGTGTTGATCTTTATCCAACCGGATATTTCGCAATGTTGGACGGAGAGCCTTTGGGAGAAACGGAAAATGAAGATGGATGTAGTGCTTATGACATTTTAAACGAAGGTGAATATGAGGAGGATCCTGCATGAGAAAACGTAACGGCATACCAATCGACGTACCTAGTGCTCGTAAACAGGTTCCAAAGGTTAAAACTCAAAAACCTGCAGAATACAACCAGTACAACGTGTATGTAACTATGTACAAATGTGATGGTGGTCAAAAAATCTGGACAATGGTTCCGCTGATGCATCCGGATTACCAGAAGTTAAGAAAAGAAGGTTATCGTATCACTGAGAAGTGGGATAAGAGGGAGGTTTCAGCATGAGTAAGACTAAAAAGTTAAAGCTTGAAATTGGTCAACGTGTATGGCTAGAAATACGCTTTTATCGTATGTGGCGAGGTGGTGGCTATGATAGAAGAATTTCAGAAGTTGAAGTCGTTAGAGCAAACAAAACAAGTGCTTATGTGGTTGATATAGAGGATTTAGATGCTGAAAAAGTATATGAACGTAAAATAGCGCAGAAAACTTTATCGGGTGATGGTGGTACTTTTGGAACTACCTATCATGTTTGGTTTAGCAAAGAAGATTTTGAAGCATCTGTACAGCGTAAAATTGACACAGCTAATGCACGCAATGAAGCCCATGAATTAATAGATAAAATGTCACTTGAGCGATTACAAAAGTTCATCCAGGAGGTAACAGCATGATTAACCGAGTTGTTTTAGTTGGCCGACTTACAAAAGATCCTGAGCTCAAGTATTCCACTAATGGAATTGCATCATGTAAGTTTCAGGTGGCAGTAAACAGGACATTTCAAAATCAACAGGGTGAACGTGAGGCAGATTTCATTAGCTGTGTTGCCTTTAGAAAACAGGCTGAGAATCTAGCGAACTTCATAAAGAAAGGAAATTTAATAGGTTTGGAAGGGCGAATCCAAACAGGCAGCTATGAGGGGCAAAACGGAAAAGTCTACACAACTGATGTGGTAGCTGACAGCATCCGATTCTTAGAACCACGTTCAAACGGCACAGGAGGCTCACAGAGCACTTCAAGCTACGAATCTAGTACAAATTATCAAGGAGCTAATACAGTGGCTCCACAAGGGCAGAATTACGGTAACAACAACCAGCCAAGTTTTACGAGGGTAGATGAAGATCCGTTTGCAAATACGAAGGCACCGATAGGGGTTTCTGAGGATGATTTACCATTTTAAGGTAATTAGGAGTGATTAAAGTGAACAATACAGATAAACGCAGGATATTGTATGCAAGAACACTCGGAGAGTTAAAGAAACAAATTAAGTTTCAAGAAAAGGCAGCTTATGTACCAATAAGTGAGGTTAAGTATTACGAAGACGAAAAATTTCCTTATCAGATTTTAGTAGAAAAAGAATGGTTAGCGAGGGAGCGTAAACATGAACTTAAAAAAATTATTTGAAGCACAAGAAAAATTGGACGAGCACATTTTAAAACAACATAACCTACAGTACGTTGAATTACCGAAAGTGATCTTATCTTTGCTAACGGAATTAAGCGAAGTGGCTAACGATTGGCAAGGTTTTAAGTACTGGAAAGTTAATAATGCACAAAAAGATACAACATTAGAGGAAATTGCAGATGTCACACATTTTCTAGCTTCTTTATCCAATCGTTTCAAGGTGACAGAGGAAGACATTAATGGTTTAGGTGCAGTGAGGTATACGGATGTATCTACACATTTCATCGCTATGCATCACGCAGCATCATTTATTGCAATGTATCCAAATGCAAATAAAAAACGTGAGCATGTTTTATCACTTTGGAAGCTTTTTAAAGGTCTTATTGAAAATTTAGGATTTACTTGGGAACAGGTAGAAGAAACTTATTACACTAAGAATCAGATTAACTATGCTAGACAAGTAAACGGCTACTGAGGTGCATCCAAATGAAAGAATACGCACTTTACAAAGGTGATCAGATGGTAGCCGTAGGAACGATTAAAGAAATAGCTGAGGAACGTGGTGTTAAACCTAGGACGATTAGATTTTACGGTACACCATGTTGGCAAAGACGTTTTACGAGTGAAGATAACAACAGGTTACAACTAGTAAGGCTTGAGGATTAAATACACGCTGCTGGTAGAACGGCATTTGGTTGTTTTATCAGCAGATTTATAAGAGTGCTAACAGGAGGGCAAACATGAACGTACTCAAAATTGAAATACCAGGTGATGTGCAGGCACAGCAACGACCACGAGTGACACGAAACGGCACATTTGATCCAAAAGAATCTAAGGACTATAAATCATTCGTAAGGTTGGTAGCCTCACAGGTTGCGCCAGATACGCTTATTACCGAGGAAATAAAATTGAGCATTGATGTGTACCGTAAGATGCCAAAAGCTATCAGCAACAGTAAGAAAAAGCTACAGCAGGCGCTAAACGGTGAATTAAGACCAACAACTAAGCCAGACATCGACAATTTAGCAAAAGGTATCAAAGACGGTCTTAGCAAGGTTATATGGTATGACGACAGTCAAGTAACAGAATTGATTGCTCGTAAGTGGTATTCGGATAATCCGAGGGCTGAGGTGACTATCGAATGGGCAGAAAAGTAAAAGGTAGATACATCTTATTCTCGCAAGAAGAACACGGGATGGTACAACTGGATTTCACTCATTGGCAAATAGAAAAATTCATTGGTATGTGGGAAGCTGATTTCTCTCTTAATTTGATTTATCGAAAGCTAAATATTCATAAGGTTAGTGCTGCTCTTATCGCTATGGATCTGGAGTTGTTAGGTGTAATTAAACCTAGGAAACATGGATTGATTGGTAAGAGGCTAGATGGTGATTATGATGATTGGTTTGAAGGATTTAAAAAGAATAGAGAATTAGAGCTGTGTAATCTTTGAAAGATATTGTTCAATAAAAAAATGTGGAATAAAGGAGTGAAGTCGTAATGAATATTGAACGCGGGGATAGTGTGAAATTTGGAGAGAAGTGGTGTAAAGAACATGGAAGGGAAGACCTTTTAAATCAGGTTATTAAATTCACGCCACAGTGGTTTGAAGATGACAATGGTCTTTACTCTTATGAAACTGAATGTCCAGGAATTTATAATGAAGAATGCGAAGAGGTTGATAGTATTTATCACCTTTTTGGAAATACATTCGAAAACTTTATGGACTGTGAACTAATTAAAGGAACGGTTGAAGATAAAGAGGAGTATGAAAAAATCATTCAAGGTAAAAACGATGCAGAAGCAAAGTGTTGGAATGAGTATGCAGCAAATATTTGAAAGAAATTGTTTAACAAGAAAGGAGTTAGAAAAGAGATGAAATCCAAACATCAAACTGTGTATGAAACTTCTTATGGTACTGTGAATGCTGTTATGAAAAACAAAATGACATTTGAAGAAGCTGAACAGATAGGAAAAGATTATTGCAGGTCTAACAACGTAAAATACATTCGCACAGAAAAAAATAAAAACTAATGAACATTTTGATCAAAGAAATTATAAAAGGGTCACTAAGTCGGAAGTGACCCTAAGTTATAAATGAGGGAGGCTGTGACGGTCAACAAACGCCACAGCAAGTGCGTGCGAAACACTCGATGATAATTTGTGCAAGTTAACATTACTTATACATTTAAAAAAGCCACAGAAAGGGAGATAGAAAATGAAAAAACCAAAATTCTATAACGGTAGACCAATAATTCAACCGGGAGAAATTTACGAAATTGACGGAATTGATTATAAAGTTATTACAGCTACTTCAGAAATAATTGCTGATAACCCAGATGGTCTTACTATGACAGAACTTGTGTATTGGTTAGATAACGCAGAGACAAAAGAGCGTAAGTACATGAGGAAATCTGAATTGGTATCAAAATTTAAAGAAGATGTTGTGTAGGAGGATAACCATGGATAAAAAACAGGAGCTTATTAATGCAATAACACAAAACCCAGAGCGCAGATTGGTTGTTTTGTACGACTCTGAAAATGGCAATAGCGACTATGCATACACTCTCGGAGAGATTCAAAAAGTCGAAGTTACCGAAACGACCACTTACAATGACGAAAGAGTTTATTTTAGTGATGAGCAGGAAGAGTTATTAGAAACTATCGAAGAAGATATTTATGTAGAAAAGTATGCAAATAAAATTTTAACAGATGAAGAAAATGCTGAAATAGAACGGTTAGCAAAGGAAGAAATAAAAAATTATGAATGGGAACCTGTGATTGTTGTCTATGTAGGAAGCTAAGTAAAAGAAAAAGCCGCAGCGTCGTCACACGCTACAGCTCAGAATTGGTTCATGCCCTTTGAGGTTTATCAAAATTATTATAACACACCGTAGGAGGGCAAACCTATGAAATTACTAACACAAGACAAGCTAGATTCAATGATTACAGACTACCACTGGATGGTTAACGCCATCAAAGAAATGCGAGCAGAAATGGTTATTGGGGCAAAAACGGCACAGTATGGTATCGAGGCTACATTACCAAAGGCAGTAGGCGGTGTAGGTGATCCAATTATGCAGGAGGCTATTAGACGTTCGAAAAATATTAAACGTGTTACAGAGTATGAGAACAAGCTGTTAGAGGTTCAAAATCTACTAGATAGAGTTACTGGTGATAGGGAGGTTCAAGTGTTGAACTGGATGCTGGACGGCAAGTCACAACGCTGGATAGGGCAACACATGGCTTTATCAGCAACTAGCATTAAGCGCATTAAGGATAACATTGTAAAACAGATGATTGCATAACAACAGGGTCTTCGTGCCCCTATGAAAGATATTTTAGGAAGGTGATCTAATGAGAAAAGTTCACTTCTCAGTATCAATGAATGTGCAAGGAGCATACAAAGAAAGAACTTATACATTCGAAGAACTTGGTATTGATGAGACTCCAGCAGAAGAGTTAGAAGAAGCTATCGGAGAAGCCTATAACGAATGGGTATGGGATCAGTTATCGGGTGGTTTTGAAGTTATAGATAACTGAATAATTCTAGAACATGTTACAAATGTGATAGATGTTACAAACGTTACATTAGTTACACATTAGGTGAGGATAAAATAATATTGTAAAATTGGAGGCAGGACGGCGCGGCAATGTTTTCCTCCCTTGGTATTTATAAAATCCTAAATATTAGGGAAAGACAGACCGACGACCGACCTGCGCTCCGCAAATTTGTTCGGAGCAAGACAAACACGGCCGGCCCATATTTTTAAGAGATTAGGTATCTTAATTAATATAAAAGGCTAAAAATTGCTGAAGGAGTGGTTTTTATGTGAACTTCGTCCACTTTCCATAATTCAGTCAAACTTACTACAGCAACAAAGTGCGCGGATACGCACTATAAATAAAAACGCAATTCGCTTTACAAATATAACGTGGTGCAGATCTACCACGAATCTGAAAGTGAGCTAACTCGACAACTAAATACTTTACCGCAGTAGACGAGCCTTATCCCTAGCACGGTAAGGCTTTTTCTTTTGCTTTGAAAACTGCATCAAACAGCCAAAACAAATAACAAAGGACTAGTTTACGGGTGACTAAGTATCTCAGGAGCATTAGATACCAAAGAGCACTGGGCATGCACTAGTAACCGATAGGGCGGGGTTTGGTGTGGTTTTGAGAGTATAAGAAAATTGTTCCAAATATCAACCTAACACTTTATGATTGAAGTGGAGGGATAACTTATGAAAATAGATTGGGGTAGTATAGCTGATTGGGTAAGTGGGACAGGCACTATATTTGCAGCGCTAATTGCTTTATATTTTGGTACAAGGGACAACAGAATTAAACTGGATATTCAAATAATCAACGATAAATTTAGGGCTTTTGGAAACGAAGGTCATGGTAATACTTATGATGTGTGCGTAACGAATATAAGAGTCAGAACTGTTCATATTCGTTCATTAGGATTTTATAAAAGAAAATTAATAAAGAAAAAAATGTTATCTAAAACTACGCATAGTAAAGACGTTCTTATAGCATCGTTAGCATATGGTGAAATGGTGAACAAAGAAATTACTTTCGATAGTGACAGTTTCATGAGACTTACAGGGACTAAAACGAATGATATAAAAAAATTATATATCGGTATAGAAGATATTTCAGGAAAAATATATTACAAAAAATTTACACCTTGATAAAAGGTGTTTTTATTTTACCCTGAAAAGTGAGTATCGAGCAGTTACCCCCTTTACTGCTGGGCAACGGTACTTGCTTTTGAGAGTGAAATACATGAAGTGATTAACGTAATGGGGTGATGCCATTGATTGAACATAAATTAACAGATAAACAATTAGCATTTGCTGATTACTACATCGAACTAGGAAACGCCACACAAGCGTATTTAAGAGCTTATCCGAATGTGAAGAAGGAAACGACAGCTAGTACAAATGGAAGCCGTATGCTTGGAAATGCTAAGGTAAAAGCCTATATTGATGAACGCATGGAACAATTAAAATCAGCGCGTGTTGCTGACCAACAAGAAATATTGGAGCTGTTAACGTCAGTGGCACGAGGTGAAACGAGAGCAGCAACGTTAATTGGTCTTGGTGGTGGCGAGGAAGATATTACGAATGATATGCCGCCAACTATGGCTGAACGAATCAAAGCTGCTGAATTGTTGGGAAAACGTTACAGCATGTGGACTGACAAACAACAAGTTGATGTTAGTGGTTCTGTATCAACTAAAGTAGATTTCAGCGGATTAAGTACAGAGGAGTTGAGAGCAATTGCCAACTCTAAACGCGGAACAGATTGAAGTATTAGCTAAAGAGGCTGAGAAGGAACTTGCTCGTCGTTCTTACCATGATTATGTAGAGTATGTACACCATGGGCACTATCAGCATTATCCACATACTCGAATCGTTTGTGATGAATTGCAAGAAATCGCAGAAGGTAAACAGAAGTTCATTTTAATCGAGATGCCTCCGCGCCATGGTAAGTCAATGACAGTGACTGAGTCATTTCCTAGTTACTATATCGGGCGTAATCCAGAAAAACGTGTTATTACTGCCGCCTATTCAGATGGCCTTGCTACAAAGTTCGGACGCATGAATCGTAATAAATTCAATGAGTTTTCGTCAGAGCTGTTTGATATTAAATTATCTGAAGCGAATGCAGCCAATAAAGATTGGGGCGTACAAGATAGACGTGGTGGAATGATCAGCACAGGTATTGGTGGTTCTATCACTGGTCAAGGTGCAGATTTAATGATTATCGATGACCCTATCAAAAACATGAAAGAAGCAAGTTCTCAGCTTATCCGAGATAACATCTGGGATGAATGGGAGGCAACACTTTCTACACGTTTACATGATGGTGCTTCAGTAATCGTGATTATGACACGTTGGCATGAAGATGATTTAATTGGTCGATTGTTAGTGCGTAGTCCTCGTGATTGGGTACGCTTGCGTTTACCTGCTATTGCAGAGGATGAAAATGATTTATTAGGTCGTGCACCAGGCGAGCCGTTATGTAGGGAGCTTGGGTTTGATGAACAATGGGCTGCTGATAAAAAAGCAGAAGTTGGTAGTCGAACATGGAACGCTTTATACCAACAAAGACCTTCTCCGGCAGGCGGCTCTATCTTTAAACGTGAATGGATCCGTTATTACGTGCGCACTCAAGAGCAACATCGAGAATGGGCTTTATCAGATGCCGTGGCTATTTTACCGACTCATTTCGATAAGATGGCTCAATCGTGGGATTGTACTTTTAAAGGAACTGACACTAGCGACTATGTAGCTGGTGGCGTGTGGGGGCGTAAAAAAGCGCAGTATTTCTTATTTGATATTGACCACAGGCGAATGGGCTTTGCGGATACTATGAAAGCGATTCGTGCTATGTCTGATAAGTGGCCCAATGCACGAAGTAAATATATTGAGGATAAAGCAAATGGTTCAGCTATCATCGAAATGTTAAAAGATGAGATAAGTGGTATTGTTCCAGTTGATCCCGAAGGTGGTAAGGAGGCACGTGCTAATGCGGTGTCTCCTTTATTTGAGGCTGGAAATGTATATCTACCACATCCAAATATGTGTCCTTGGGTTGAGGATCTAATGGAAGAGCTTGTATCATTCCCTAACGCAGCGCATGACGATTTAGTGGATATGATAACACAAGCATTGAATCAGTTGTATACAAGCAATTCTAATCCGTTAGAACGCTATAAAAACTTATTAGGAAAGTAGGTGAGAACGATGAAAACAATTGATCAAGCAAAGGAATTACGTAATGACTTCATGCAAGGTAACGGCAAGGCGAATCATAAAGATAAACTGACCCGACAGGTTGCTGGTGTTGGTCGTAAATTAACGCATGATGAAATCACGAACTTATATGGTGACAGCCGTATTGTACAAAATATTATCGATATTCCTGCTGAAGATATGACACGCAACTGGTTCACTCTTAAGATGAAAGATGAGCAATTAGCGCGTAACATCATGAGTAAGCTTGCTGATCTAAAAGCCAAGAAAGCATTCAAAGAAATGTTTACTTATGACCGTCTCAGAGGAGATGGTTTTATTTCATTAGGTGTAACACAAGCCCATAAATTCGATTTAAGTGAAGAATTAAAATTAGATAAATTGTGGAAAGTTGACTATCTACATGCATTCAGTTCCATGAAGGTGAATGAATTCCTGATTAATGAGGACGTATTTGATATTAAATACGGTCAATTAGAGCAATTACGTATTAATCGTGCATCTAGTCATGGGTTACAAACGCAAACAACTGAATCGGCTGTACACGTATCACGTTTGCTTCACAGTCAGACGAGGAGATTCGAAGGGGAAGCACAAGGACGTTCACTGTTAGAGCCTTTATACGACATTCTGACGGTTTTTGACACGTCTGTATGGTCGGTTGGTCAAATCCTTCATGATTTTACGTTTAAGGTGTATAAATCTAAGGATATTGAGAACTTATCAACGCAGGACAAACAGCAACTATCTATGATTATGGACTTCATGTTCCGTACAGAAGCGTTAGCAATGATTGCGAGTGATGAGGATCTTACGAAACAAAGTACATCAGTATCAGGTATTAAAGACTTACTTGATTTTGTTTGGGACTTGTTAGCTGGTGCTGCGCGAATGCCTAAAACGGTTATCAAAGGGCAAGAATCAGGCACTATTACTGGCGCTCAATATGATGTTATGAACTACTATTCTCGTATCGTTGCTGACCAAGAGAACGAAATGAAGCCGCATTTAGAAAAACTTATCCGAATGCTGTTAATGGCTGAAAAGGAGCTAGGTGGACGCATTGACCCAGAATCCTTGGAATGGGAGATACAATTTAACCCTCTTTGGAACGTCGATGCTAAGACGGATGCAGAGATTCGTAAGCTTGTTGCAGAAACAGACCAGATATACTTACTTAACAATGTTATTATGGCTGATGAAATCCGTGAGGCGCGCTTTGGTCAGTTTGGTTTATCAGATACTCTTAAATTTAGTGGAGATGAAGATGATCTAAAGAACCTAGCTAACAACGTTTACAAAGGGTGGAGTGGTCGAAATGACTAAGAAGGTGCCTGTTACTCGTTTCCCAAATGCTGCAACTGTTAGTTATAGTCGAGCTATAGAAAAGATGATTACAACGCTTGGTGCTGAAACATTAAAGTTATTCGAAAAGTACATTGTGCCACAACTAACAACAAGGCAAGATGCTTATTATGTTTTAGATGGCATATTGGACGACTTAAAGAAAATGTTTCATTTGTTGAAGAATAAGGTGAGTGAGATTTTCACTACTACTCGAATTGAACTTGCTGCATCGTCTTTCGTAAAGGGCATCAATCGCTTTAATCGCCATAACCTTGAGCAACAAATGAAAGTGAAGGGAATTGATTTAGTAGCTACAGAACCATGGTTAAAAGATTTTCTGCACACGAAAATTTCAGACAATGTAAGCTATATCAAAACTATCCACGAGGATTATTTCACTAGTATTGAGAATGTTGTTTATGATGGCGTGAAGGAAGGGCGCTCGATTAAAAAAATACGTGAGCAACTTGTGGAAGAAGTCAAGATTTCTAAGAATAAGGCGCAGTTTATCGCTATTGACCAAGCAGGTACCATCTTAGGACAAATGACAGCTCAGCGCCACCAAAATATCGGGATTGATAAATTCACTTGGTACGATGCGGCTGATGAACGTGTGCGACAATCGCATAAAGAACTTAGTGGAAAGGTGTTTTCGTATAATGACCCACCTACTGTAAACGGAAGAGTGGTATTACCCGGTGAGGATTATCGTTGTAGATGTGTTGCTATTCCTAATTTTGATGATGAAGAGGAGGATTGAATATGTCTGGTCAAATATTGCAAAAAGTACATTGCCAAGTAATAACAAGCGTGGGTGAATATAGTGAAACTTTAACAATTGACGGTTCGGTAGATGATGTAATTAAAATATTATAATCTACTCGTGCGAATGAGACGAATGAGACAACTAACAACTTTCACATTTGTGTAGCACCGAGTGGTGATAAAGTTATAGCCTTAGATTTTGCTGAAGAATTAAAAAGTTATTTGGAAAAGGTGATTAAACATGTCTAAAAACACAGTAACTCAAGAACAAATCGATAACATCGTCGAACATTCTGAATTTGAAGTATTTCATCGAGTGCATGAAAAGCAATGTTTAGTAGTAGCAAAATTACCAAATGGCTTTACAGTAGTTGGAGAATCAGCTTGTGTTGATCCAGCTAATTATGATGAGCAGATTGGATATGATTTAGCAATGAAAAACATTAAAAATCGTTTATGGGAACTTGAAGGATATGCATTACAAAATAAATTGCATGAACAAGAGTGATATTTCTATTGATTTCATTGGATAAAAGGAGGTGAAACATTGAAACTACAACGCTACGACACGTCTTATATAAAAGACTACATGGAAACATCAGAAGGGTATTTAACGGTTAATGTGCCGATCACTCGTCCTGGTGTTTTTCCGTATCAACGACAAGATGGCACTGTTCAGATGGAGGCAAAACTACCAGACGAAATATTTAGTGACCGTACTATTTATTCAGCACGTTCTAAACCAGTGACAGATGAACATCCAAATGAACCAGTAACAATCGACAACCATCAGCAGTATTCGAAAGGTATGAGTCATACCGATTCACGTGTAGAGGACCTTAAATTGTATGTGTCATTAACAATCACAGACAAAGATTTAATTCAAAAGGTTTTTGATGGAAAGCGTGAGATTAGCATTGGATTCCTTAGTGATGTAGTTGCTGAAACTGGCACATACAATGGACAGAACTACGAATATGTTCAACGAAACATTGAAATTAATCACATTGCCATTGTAGATCAAGGGCGAGCAGGTCCAGAGGTTGCTATACGTTCGGATAGTGATGCATGGCAAATAGATTCCGAAGAGGATAAAGATAAAGGAGGAACAACTTTGGTAAAGTACAAAATTAACGGAAAAGAATATGAGATTGATCCAGCAGTAAAGGCGCACATTGAAAGTTTAGCATCTTCAAAAGATGAAGAGGAAGAGGAAGAGGAAGAGCCGAAAAATAAAAAGAAAAAGACAGATGCTATGGATGTTTTACAAGGGCGTTTTGATGCTTTGGAAGTGAAGCTACAAAACACTGAAAGAGAT
Organism: Lysinibacillus sp. TE18511; assembly: GCF_054062295.1. Classification (NCBI taxonomy): domain Bacteria; kingdom Bacillati; phylum Bacillota; class Bacilli; order Caryophanales; family Bacillaceae; genus Lysinibacillus; species Lysinibacillus sp. TE18511. The sequence continues at coordinate 87,994 of NZ_JBSSFD010000005.1, read as the reverse complement.
CTTGCTGACGAAAAGGCAAAGCGAATGTCAGAAGATGAACTTGATAAAAAAGTAGAAGAACGAGTGACATTAATTAGTACAGCAAAGCCACTTCTTGGCGATTCATTTGATTTTACAGGTAAATCAGAGCGCGAAATCAAAGAGGCTGTTATATCGACTGCTAAGGCAGAATTTAAAGGTGATGGTAAGTCAGATGACTATATCAACGCCTTTTTTGATGCAACGGTTGAGCAAGTACAGTCAAGTGGCTTCTCTAGTACTGGTACCAATAGCGCATACACAGGTGATGCGGCATCTACCAATAAAGAGCTAGAAGAATTAAAAAATAAACGCTTAAACATGCGTAATAAGGGGGACAAATAAATGCCTATTACAAATTATCCTGATTATATGCAACCTGCCGGTAAAGCTGGTCAAATATCTAGCTATCAAGATTATTTAGCAGATACTTACGCAGTAGAAGCGACAGTACCATTCGGTGCAGCTGTACAATTAAATGCAACTGGCACAGCAATTAAACCAATCGCAACAGGTGGTACAGTAATCGGTATCGCTTTAGCTCAAAACATTCATGACTGGGTGGAAAAGAAGGATGACCAAAACTATCCTGTTGGTGAACCAGCAGCGATTGTTAAACGTGGTCGTATTTTTGTAGTTGCTGGTGGAGATGTTATTAACGGCCAAACTGTCAAAGTGGACCCTACTACTCAAAAGTTTACGGTAGATGGGGCTATCGCCATTAATGGTGCCGTATTTAAAGCCAATGCTACAGCAAATCAATTAGTAGAAATCGAAATTAACTTACCTTAAGGAGGAAACTTTACATGACAATTCCATCATATCGCGGAGATGCTTTAATCCGCCCGCAAGACTTAAATGCAATTGACAAGCGTGTGTATGAACCGCATGCTTCAGAATTAAAAGCACGTTCTATTTTTTCATTAAAAACGGATATTCCGGCAGGAGCAAAGACTTATAGCTATGATGTTTTAACACGCTCAGGTGCTGCTAAAATCTTAGCTCCTGGTGCAACAGATGTACCTTTAGTAGATGCAGATTTAACGGAAGAAACGGTTAAAATTTATTCTATTGCTGCAGCATTCAATATTTCCGTACAGGAAGTACGAGAGGCGCAGATGTCTGGTCGTCCTATCGAAGTTACGAAAGCTGATACTGTACGTAAAGCTATTGCTGAAAAGGAAAATCAAATTGCTTTTTCAGGTGATAAAACCCATGGTATTAAAGGCTTAACAGATTCTGTAGGCATTCAAGTATATGCTACACCACAGAATGATGCTGGTACATCTACAAAGTGGGCTGATAAAACAGGTGAGGAAATTATTGATGACATTATCGAAGCGAAGTCAAAAGTCGATATGTTGAACGGCCACGAAGCTGATACATTGCTTTTAACACCTGATGCAAAGAAACAACTTCAAAAGAAAGTGTTTAATGAATTCACGAAGCAAACTGCCCTTCAATATCTACAATCGGAAAAAATGTTCAAAACTATTGAAACGATTAATGATCTAAAAGGTAAAGGTTTAGCAGGTACGGATTGTTTGGTAGTACTTGATTCTTCACCTGATGTTGTGGAACTTGGTATTCCGTTAGATATTATGCGTCATCCGCAAGAATACGCATTCCCTAACACAAAAGTGCCATTTGAAGAACGTACAACAGGTTTAATTATTCGTTATCCGATGGCTATTTGCCGTGCAGATGGGATTTAAGGAGGACACTTATCAATGTTAGTTCAAAACAAAGGAAACCATTCTTACCAAGCTAATGGACTTACGCTTGTTCCAGGTACAAATAAAGTGGATGAGAAAAATTTCGAGAAGTTTCTCTCTCATCCATTAATGGCCCATTTAGATAAACAAGGCGAATTTGTCTATGACAATGAAAAATCAAAGCCTTCCGCAAAAGATTTAATCGCTATGATTAAGGATTCATTTGATGTTGATATGCTAGAGGCTTTGAAAGCTGAAGAAGAACGTAAAACTGTACTTGATGCCATTGACGAACGCATTGAAGAATTAACAAATCCCGAAAAATAGGAGGGATTCACATGTTATTAACATCAATCGAACGTATTCGCATGCTTAGTGATGAATTCACTTCGATTTCGGATGAACGATTAACAATGTACATTGAGGATGCTTCACTTGAAGTGTCCTCTTTGTCTGTTATGGAAACATATCAGGAGCGATTAACGCGTTATTTAGCTGCTCACTTAGCAACTTTAAGTGTCAGCAAAGGTCAAGCAGTCATTCGTGAAAAGGTTGATGTAATCGAACGTCAATACAGTGATCCGAATAAAAATATTGGGCTTTTAGCAACAAAATATGGTCAAGAATATCAGCGAATTCTAGATGAGTTAGAAGAACAGTTGAAACCAAAGAAATCAATTAACTTGGTGGTGCTGTAAATGGCCAGAATCAATGTAAAAATCACGGATAAAAATAATACTGTCCGTTTGAAAGCTGTGTTAAAAGAACTCAAAGAATACTCCGTTGAAGTTGGTATTTTTGGAAGCGATGAATATGTGATGATAGCAAGTGTCCATGAGTTCGGTGCCACTATTCGAAAAGGTGGAGGTACCATTACAATACCTGAACGTTCTTTTATACGAACTACTTTTGACGAAAAAAATGAGGAATGGTTTAACTTTTTTAAAAAGCAGATTAAACGAGTCATTGCATTCGAAATGGATCCTAAAACGTCATTTGAACGCTTAGGTGCTCGTATGGTAGGAGATATTCAAAAGAAAATCACTGATTTAGATGCTCCACCTAATGCCCCTTCTACCATTGCTAAAAAAGGTTCAAGCAATCCACTTATTGATACTGGTGGCTTACGAATGCGTGTCACTTATAAGGTGGTGCGAAATAATGCCTGAATTAATGATTTTTAAAGAAGTCGTTGAGCAAAATAGTGTTCCTTTTGTCGCTTTAATAGATCAAGAAGGACAACACATTAACGGTAAATGGGTTCCAGGTAAAACTACAAAAGTCCCAATGACTGGTATCATATTGCCACTAAACAATGATGATCTAAAGTACATCGAAAGTGGAGTGTACACAGTAAAAGAAAAGAAATTATTTGTAGTTGATCCAATAAAAATAGACACCAAAGTGGAATACAAAGGTGATACTTACACAATTCAGTCATTTAAAGATTTATCAGTCTATACCGACGTACACATTTATCTCATGCGATATAGAGAAAATGCTGAAGGAGGGAACACGATTTAATGTTTAGGTACGATGATGTATGGTTACCTCTGCAAAGTGGACTCTCGCGTTACACAGGAATTGAGGTAATCCAAGCTGATGGGATGGGGAAACAGCCTCCATATCCTTTTTTCTCTATAAAAAATATATCACCTGCAATTGGTGTAGGGCAGGCCACTGAATACGTAGAAGATAACATAATGACTATAGAACAAGATGTAGAAATTATTTTATCTATCACGTGCAACGCTGGGAAAATTGAAGATGCAGAGGATTATTCCAATAAGGCACGGGGATATTTTTTAGGTAAAGGTTCAATTGAATTGTCAGATGTAAACATCGCAGTTGTAGAGGTGCTTGACGCTAACAACCGTGATGTTTTTTTAACGGTCGATTATGAACGTCGTGTAGGATTCGATATTCGATTACGAGTTCGAGGGCGAGAATCATTCGAAGTTGATGTAATCAAAAGCATTGAAGCTACAGGAACTATTGAAAATATTGAAATTAAGGAGGGAATTTAATGCCATTACAAGACGTAACAGTCACAATTGACATTAAGAAGCCATCAGCGCTTATTGGACTAGGTACACCGTTGATTTTAGTTAATAAAGCCGGTGCAAGTACCTACAAAGAATACCTTGATTTAGAAGGTATCAAGGAGGCGATAGGCGATACATCTGATGGTTATAAGATTGCGAAACAAATTTTTGCACAAGGAGATAACAGACCTGAGAAAGTAGCTATTGCAACTTATGATACTGCAGGTCAAACTCCAATTACAGCAGTATCGGTACTAGAAAACTATTTTTATAACGATTGGTACTTTGTGATGTTGGACACTGGTTCAGCTACTGAGTACAAAGAAATCAGTGATGTGGTAGAAGCGAAGGCGTTGAAAATGGCTGCTCATATAGTTGATAGTGCTACTGATTTAGAGATTTTAAAAGCTGGGAAGTATGACCGAACTTTTGTTATTCAACATAATACACTTGCTGAATTACCACATGCCGCATTAATCGGACAAGTTGGTTCACAGCCAGTAGGTTCAGTTTCATGGAAGTTTAAAACACTTAAATTTGTAACGCCACAAGACCTGACACCAACACAGTTAAATGACATTCATACTGGTGGTGCTTTCGCTTATGTAACAAAGGCGGGTATTGACCAAACGTCTGAAGGCAAGATGATTAGTGGAGAATACATTGACGTTATTCACGGTAAGGATTGGGTTAAATTAAACATCGAGCAACAAGTTCAGTATTTGTTATCAACTAATCCTAAAATTCCTTACACAGACAGTGGTATTGCTCAAATCGAAAGTGCTGTTCGTACTGTATTAGAAATTGCAGGACAAAACGGCATTATCGCTACTGACGACGCTGGTCAATATCTATATACCATTACAGCAAAAGGTAGAAATGAAGTCTTAGCTTCTGATCGTGCAGCACGTAAGTATAATGGTCTGTCGTTTAGATTTGAGCTTGAAGGAGCAATTCACGAAGCCGGCATTCATGGTGAGATTTTAGTATAAAGGAGGATTTTAAATGTCAGGACATATCGCAACGTATGACGCTCGTAAAGTTACAACAGTAATAGGCAGCGTTATTTTAACAGGATTTCCCGACGGAACAATGGTCAAATGTTCTAAGGACAATGACAATTTTGTAGCTTCTTCAGGAGCCCAGGGTGATGTAGCCATCGCTATTAACGGTGATGGATTAGGGACAATTGAGGTTACACTATCCCAAACATCGCCCCAAGTATCATATATGGACAAGTTAGCAACAACCAGTGCTATGGTAACGGCTTGGGTTAACTCAAACAATGAAACAAAAGAAATTGTTGGTGGAACAAAAGCGATGGTTACTAAGCCAGCTGACAAAGAGTTTGGTAAAGAAATATCAAGCCGTGTTTATGTAATTAAAGTGTTTGATTACGGCGTTAAATAAATCGAAGGAGTGAGTGGGCTATTTGCTCACTCTTTTTATTTGCAATGAAAAAACGACACATTACAAATCATTTAAAACGAAAAGAATGGGAGAGATACAAAATGGCTATTAAAAACAAACAAGAGAAAAAAGAAATTTCAGGGAAAACATTTATTTTTCAACATCCAGGACTGGAATCATCTTTAGAACTACGAGAACGAGCAAATGATGGAAACGGAAATTTATCGAACAAAGAACTCTATGCAGAAATCTTGGAACATGTTGTTTTTGTTGACGTTGATGGTGTACCTCAAAAGATAAACTTCACATACTTCGAAGAAAACTTTGATTCTATGAAGGTGTTTACAGAAGTAATGAAAGAGGCACTTAAATTCCTTTTTCGATAAATATGAGGACTCAATTTATCGATTAAAAGCTGAAAGTAGATGGCTTTTTTGGCGTCCAATAGTCGAAAAAGTATTGTCATACGAAGAAGTACAACGAATGACGCAACACGAAATCCGTGAAGCGAATGCAGCTATCGATATTCATGTTGAGAAAATCAATCAAGCAAGGGAGGCGAGTAAATGAGTAGCGTTCGTGATTTATTCGTTGAAATCGGAATGGAAATCGATGATGATCCCTTAGATGAACTTGATGAGCTTATTAATGAAGTGAAGAGATCCCTAGGAGGTTTTGATTCTAGTGGATTAGACGAAATCGAAAGAAGAGCTAGTGAAGTGGCAGAAGAGTTTGAAGATTTATCAAGAGAACTCAGACAAGCTGACAGAGGAGTAAATGATTTAGATAATAATACTCTCAATAGATTGAATTCCGAACTAGCCGAAGCTTCTATTTTAGCAAACATTCTTGAAGATGAAATTGAGGATATTACCACAGACATAATGAAAGCAAGTGTTGCAACGTTATTAATGGGCAACGCATTTATGATGGCTGGAATGAATGGTGTCATGATGGGGTTGGGGGTTTCTAGTGCGATAGGTGGAATCATTGCCATTTTAGCACCGTTACTCGTTCTAGTTGGTGGATTGGGTGCATCATTCCTAGCTGCCGGAATAGGTATAGCCGCATTTGGTGCAGTTGCCATGAGTGCGTTAGGTCCAGTAATAGAAGGAGCAGACAATTTAACCGCCTCACAACAAGCCGCCAGAAATGAGTTAGAAAAGTTCCAGGATTTTTGGAAAGGTTTTGTGCAGCAATTTGAAGCGCCTGTTTTCGATATATTCGGAAAAGGGTTGTCATTGGTACAAAATATTTTAACAGGTTTAGCACCGACGATTGATGCTGTTGCTGGTGTCATAGGCGAATTGATGAACGAAATGAATAATTCTGTTGTTGGCGGAGGTTTAAAAGATTTCTTTACCTGGTTAGAAACTCACGCGGCGGGAGCAATATATAATTTCGCTCATATTTTCGGGAATGTGTTCAGTGGCATCTTCAAGATGTTAGGTGCATTTTCTCCAATAGGCGCAAGCATTGAGGAAGGTTTGCTGTCAATGACCGCTAGTTTCAGTGAGTGGGCCGGCAACTTATCATCTTCTAACGGATTCCAACAATTTATAGACTACGCTGTGGAAAACGGACCTAAGCTGATGGACATATTCGGGAGTGTATTTAGTGTTATAGGTAGTGTAGTAACCGCACTTGCTCCACTAGGTTCAGTGGTATTGTCAGGTCTGCAGTTACTAACAGGATTTATAGCGAGCAATGTAGCACCGTTATTCGTCGAATTTAGCGGATGGATTACGCAATTGGCTGGAACATTCATTGATCAATTAATGCCAGCAATTATGCCGTTAGCAGAGCAACTGATGCCTTTATTAAGCGAAGCATTCTCTACTCTTATGTCAGCATTAGGTCCACTCGCACAGGAGTTGTTCCCTGTTTTAGCGGAATATTTCGGCAACCTGATGAGTTTAGGACAAGCACTAGTAGAGACGTTTATAGCTATTTTCCCTACTATACAAGACATTGTTATGACGGTTGTTCCTATAGTTGTTGAGGTATTCACAAGTTTATATGATATCATAAGTTCTCTTATACAAAATGTAGTGATTCCTTTGTTGCCTATGATAGCAACAGTAATTTCTGAAGTATGGTCAGTTGTTAAACCGATTCTTGATCCATTGAAAAGTCTACTTTCTACAATCGGTGACACAATCGTAGTTTTAATAAATGAAGTCGTTGCGCCTATGATTCCTAAAATTGGTGATTTCATTTCTAATATGTGGTCGATAGTAAAACCTATCCTTGAGGCAATAGTTAGAGCGTTTGGCAATGTTACTGGTGCGATAGAAATAGTTGTTGGAGCTGTTAAAGATTTAGTCAGCGCGTTTGCTAATGTCAAGGTTCCGGATTGGATGTCTAGTGTAGGTGGAAAAATAAAGGGTGCGGCTAGTGCAGTAGGTAATTTCTTCAATGGTTCACACGCAACTGGATTAGGTAGAGTACCTTTCGACGGATATGCTGCTGAACTGCATAAAGATGAAGCTGTTTTAACCGCTGACCAATCAAATGCATTGCGAGATATAGGTGTATTAAAAGGTGATGGCAGTAGTCCACAACTAGATTTAAGTGGAAACGACAGTGGAAGTTATAAAACGACGTATTCAACAAATACCAATTCCAACAAAGTGAGTGCATCGGTAAGTATCACTGTACAAGGCACAGATAACCCACAAGAAACAGCTCGCAGTGTCAAAGAAGAGCTCGAAGATTTCTTTGCAGACTTAATGAGTGTTATGCCAACGCCAAGGGAGGGATAGTCAGTGACTGAAGAATTAGTGGGTAAGTCACGTATTAATGGTCTGTTGATACATGTGACGGGTGAGGATGCCAACTTTGACGTTGACACCCCTACTCATAAAGTTGAAAAAGGAATTAATTTATCGGACCACGTTGAGCGAAAGTCAGAGATTGTTAAATTATCAGGTCTTTTAGTACGTCCAACAAATGAGCGAGTTGAATCACTCATAAATAAGTTAAAAAACATTGAAATAAAAGGTCAACCAGTCACTTATGAAGGTCGTCGAATCTATAAGAATATGCTTATGAGTGGATTGGCTATTAAGGCAAGTTCGAAAGTTATGAACGGCCATAATTTCAGTTGTACCTTAACTGAGGTTCGAATTGCTCAATCATCTTATGTAGACCCAAAAGTAAAAGCAGTTACAGCACCTGTTGCCGAGGCTGGGCGTAAACAAACTGAGAACAAAAAGGGGAAAGAAGTATATCACGTTGTAAAAAAAGGTGATACTTATTCTTCTCTTGGTAAAAAATACGGTACTAAGTGGCAAGACATTCAAAAATGGAACGGTTATGATCCGAAGAAAATCCCTATCGGTGCAAAATTGAGGGTGGTGTGATAATGCTAGACTTTGAATATATAGAAATAGAAAAAGCGCTCATTCCCTATCGTTTCGAGGTGGAATTGGGCGCTGAATTGTTTGTGATAGAAATTAGATATAACGAGCTGCATGATTATTTCACGCTGGACCTACAAAAGGACGGAGAAGTATTGGTGCATGGTGAAAAGATTGTGTATGCTATGCCTTTATTTAATGAGGTGTTTGACAGTCGTTTCCCAGCACCAACTATTATTCCTATTGATCCATCAAATAAAGAAACACGTGTGACATTTGCAAACTTGAATAAAACAGTATTTTTAAAGTTGGTGAACAGCAATGAGTAAATTATTTAAACGATATGTAGAGGTTGTAACAGGGAATTTAAAATTTAATAACACCGACCTAGATATTGAGTTTGAGGTACCGTTCGATGACGACTTAGAGCCAAACATCAGCGAAATCACTATTTACAATTTATCAGAATCAACTAGAAATAAGTTGAAACGTGGTGAGGTCATATCAATTAATGCTGGGTATGTAGAGGACAAGGGATTAATTCTTAGTGGTCGTATCAATAGCATCCACACAACACCATTAGGAGCCGACAGAGCTACAGTAATCAAAGTATTGGATACTTATTCATTCAATACTAAAAAGACGCTCCAACGCTCATATAAAGGAAAAATAAAGGCTGATGCTATTATCAAGGATTTAGTAAAAGCTCTAAATTTAAAAGTGGCTGTGCTAAAATTGCCAAAAAATAAAGTGTATGACAAAGGATTTTCGGTTAACGGAGAGATATTTAAGAAGATTCAGGATGTTGCGAATGATTGTGGTGCTTCAGCTTATATATCAAGACAACAAACATATATAAGGCCTATCACGGAAGGAGATAATCATAAATTTATCCTTAGTCCTGATACTGGTCTTGTTGGATCACCAGAATATTTTGAAACTGAACGTAAAGGTGTAGTAATGAAAGGGTACAAAGCAAAATCATTACTACAACATCGGATGAATACAGCATCGATTATCGAACTTCAATCAATCGTCACGAAAAGCAAAGTGCGTGTGAAAAAAGGCAAGCACGTTTGTAAAGGGAACTCGTTCTACACAGAAGTGGAGGCAATATTATGACGAGTGTAACAGAATTTTTTAATGGCCAACAACAAAGTATACTCATGAATTTAAACACTGCTATGCCTTGTGAAGTGCTCGCATATGATGAAACCAAAAGAAGAGCTAAGATACAGCCTTTATTTCAAGTGAAAGAATATGGCCAAACTGAAAGCTCCTTGGCTCCTATCGAAAATGTGCCGGTAATATTTCAGCGTTATAAAGTGCATAACAATGCACCGATTTCAATAACAACAGATACTGCACCACACGCTCAATATTCAGGTACTGGTGAACATGTGCATAATGTAATTACTTTTACAGAATCAGTTGAAATGATTCCAGATTTAAGAAATGGCGATATAGTGCAAGTAATTTTTAACCAAAGGTCCATCGATGAAGCAATGAACGGAAAAAATGCTTTCCCTGGTACAGCTAGAATGTTCGATATTCATGATGCCGTAATAGTGGGGGTGTTTTAGTGAAAACATTAGCGCTATTAGGCGGAGATTTACTCTTTGAAAACGGTGATTTTAAGATTGATGAAGATGAAAAAGAGGTAGATCAATGTATAGCTATATCACTTGGCACTAACTTAAAAGAATGGTTTTTAAACGAGGAATTCGGTCTTGATTTCAAACGAGTGTTGGAGAAATCAACAAAAAATGAAGCGAGAGCCGAGGTTATGCGTGTTCTTTCGCAAGAAGAACGAATTAAAGAGATCAATAGTGTTGAAATAAACGATGCTAATAGGATTAGAACAATCGTATTTGCAGTAACACTTATCGATGGCACAGTAATAAACAAGGAGGTGGCTGTCGGTGGCATTGGATAAGAACGGTTTTAAGCGTAAGACCTATAACGATTTAGTTGATAGCATGTCATCTAAAGCAAAAGAAAAATTCGGTGCTGATGCTAATACTACAGAACGTTCATTCCTCGGTATTTTAATTCGCATTATGGCGTGGTTTTTCTCGTTACTTTGGCAGGACACGGAAGATGTTTACCACAGCGCATATCGAAAGACAGCCCAAGGTGTCCAGTTAGATATGTTATTACCATACGCAGGCATCACTCGTAATTTAGCTGACTTTGCTTATGGGAAAATCGAAATAACCGGTACACCCAACCACTTCATCGGGAGTGGTTTTTTAGTGTCTACCAATAACGATATTTTCTTTGAAACGTTATACGATCTAACACTAGATTCAGAAGGTAAGGGTACTGTTGAAATTGTAGCGTTAGATGACGGTGCTATTGGTAATGTAGGGGCAAATACAATTACTCAGATAGTAAATCCTGATGCGGACATTTTAAGTGTGAATAACCTTTTGAAAACTAATGGTGGCCGCGAAAAAGAAACTGATGCAGAAGCTAGAGAACGATCTGACATAACTGTTGAAGGTATTGGCTCAGCTACAACAGCTGCAATACGTACTAATCTTTTAAATATCCCAAGTATTCGCGCGGCGAAGGTAATTGAAAATTATAAAGATGTAGTAGATCAATATGGTACTCCACCACGTTCCATTCAAGCTTTTGTGCTAGGTGGTGGTGATGATGAAATTGCCAAGGCAATTCACGAAAAGAAAGCTGGAGGCATTCAACCGTTCGGAACAACTTATGTGGATGTACTTGATTTAAGTGGTGATGTGAAACAAATAGGATTCACAAGAGCTGATGAAGTAAATGTATTCATTAAAGTAAATGTAACAACAAATACATCGTTTACATCTAATGGCGTTAATCAAATCAAAACAGCTCTTATCAAATATGTCGGAGGCACTGACGTTAACAATAATGCTTACTCTGGATTAAACATGGGTGACGATGTAATAGTATCTCGTTTAATCGCCAAAACATACAGTGTTGATGGTATTGAAGATGTAATTGTTGAGGTATCAAAGGACGGTATTAATTACAATGATTCAAACGTGGTTATCGGCTTACAAGAGGTAGCTCAAACGCATTTTAATGACATTGAGGTGACAATCAATGTTTAGTACAAAATCGATTGTTAAACGATTTTCCGATTACTTTGACAAGACACCTGATTCGAACATATCGAAATTAATGAGTATTTTCGCTGCTGAAGCAGAAGAAGTTAAAGTTACAAATGACCGCATCAGGCAGTGGAGAAACATAGACGATGCTGAAGGTGTTGGTCTTGATTTAATAGGGCAAAACGTCAATCAGCCTCGCGGTGTCGCAAACGATGAAGTATATAGAATCTTATTAAAGTCGAAAATCGCTAGAAACTTAAGTGATGGAACAATCGATACAATCATACAAGTACTTGCCATTGCCTTATCAGTTGAGCCTAAAATGATAAAAATTAAGGAAAAGTGGAACGATCCTGAAGAACCCGAACCAGCTGCAATCAAAGTTATTGAGCTTCCTTTAACAAAGCTGAATGAGGCAGGATTAGACCCTACGAACTTTGTTCGTATCGTACAAAGGACCGTTGCAGCAGGAGTTAAGGTAGGGGTAATCGAGCTTACAGGTACATTTGAGTTTGGTGATATTACAAACTCGATCGATAACCATAAAGGGCTAGGCGACATAAACGATGCCTCAATAGGCGGCTACTTCGGTGCTGTATATACACCTTCTCAAGATACTGAATTACCAATTTAAAGGAGCGTGAAGATATTGGAAAATGAATTACCAGTATGGTTAGACCCTGGTGTAGAACCTCCTGAAAGCTTAAAAACATCAGGATGGCAACCGGGTATGAAACCATCTGCACAACATATGAACTGGCTTTTTAATCGTATCTATTTAGCTATTAATCATCTTATAGAAAATGGTGATGTTTCAGCATTGGAACAGCTAGTAAATACATTAAAACAAAATTTCGATAATCATCTCAATGATCCAATGCCTCATAAATACACGAATTCAGATAACGGTAAAACTTATCGACATGGATTTGGTATCGATGCAGGAGGACCTTATATAATTCAGCAGGAGGTTGAGTAGGATGGCTGAAATAGAAAAAACATATTTACCGGATAAAGCAACACAAATGGCTATTAAGCAAAGAGTAGATGAAATTAACACAAAATCAGACCAAATAAAACAAGGTGTAAACGACTTAAACACAAAAGTTGCAGCAATAGGAAACAAAGCCGTAAATGGCTTTGCGAGATTTACAACGCCAGGTGCGGCTACGTGGACAGCCCCCGAGGGCGTAAAGTTCGTCAAATTAACAATGTTCGGCGCTGGTGGCGCTGGTGGTGGTGCTCATATAAATACGAATAACCAGGCGGCAGGCGCTGGGGGAGGTGGTGGTGCGTTTATTATTGACCATGTAATAGAAGTAGTTCCAGGTCAAACCTACGACTTGTTTGTAGGTTTGGGGGGTGTACCTACAGAGGGTTCTCATGGTGGTAACGGTGGTGCGTCAATCGCATTTGGTTTCACATGTAATGGGGGGTCTGGCGGGGTAGGCTCTTTTAATAATTCAGCTACCCCAATAACTCCTGGAGGTACTGTATCATCTGGTAACGTTGTAAGTAAGGGTGCATATGGTGGCTTAGGTATGGCTGTGAACGAAAACTATGCAACCTATCGCATAGGAGGGAATACCCCAAAAGCTGTGGGAGGTCACTCAGCTTTCATAGTGAGTGGCTATGCGACAGGTGGCGGTGGCGGTGCTGGCTATGGTGGCGGTGGTTATGGTGGTACAAACACGTCAGGTAACATAGGAGGTTTCGGTGCTGGAGGAGGAGGTGGCGGTGTAATGAACAACGGTATATTTAAAAACTATGGTGGCTATGGTGGTAACGGCATTATAGAAATCGTATGGTAAAAGGAGACTAACAACATGAAACGCTACGCACAAATACAGGAAAACAAAGTGTTTTATATCTACGAAGTGGAAGAACGCCCCCCATTTCCAGACGATGTACTACTTGTCGATGTGACAGACAAACCCGAAGTAAAAGAAGGCTGGGACTACGATGCAAAAACAGGCGAATTTACAGCGCCAATCATCGTAGAGTCGCCGCCAATCTCGCCGCAACCAACGTTAGAAGAAATGCAGGCACAAACACTTTTAAACACCGAATACTTAATATCAAAAAGCGATCTGTTAGGAGGAATGTAAAATGTCAGTCTACGAATTATGTAAATTTTTAATTGAGCGTAAACGCTATGAGCAGAGTGCTATGTTAAATAAGGTAAATGTCTTTTATGCTAATAATCAGTTAAAAGATGATGAATATACAGGGTTACTAACTGTAATGGATGAGCAAAAAACGCAAGCAGAAGCTTAGTGTTATTTTTTATGCATTTTTTAAGTGCTGTGAGAGCAATCGAGATGGGCAACGGTACGTGGTACTGATTCTCGATGCTTCTCATGGCTTTACATTTTAATCATATAGGGCAAAGGATTGGTGATTGTATGGATATTGTATCCACAGTAACAGCAGTAAGTCAGGTAGCGAACTCACAAGTGGTTTGGTCAATACTTTGTATCGGATTAGCTATTTATGTACTAAAGCATTCTAATCAACGAGAAGAACGCTTACTTAGTAATTTAGATGAATTAACGAAAGCACAAGGTGAGCAAGCTGCAGCGATGCAAGAAATTAGTAAAAGTTTAACATCACTTGAAGGTCGTATGGACCGCATGGAAAAACACATTTTTTAGGAGGAGTCATTCATGAAAATTAACTGGAAAGTACGCTTACAACACAAACAATTTTTGGTATCACTAATCGCATTACTTATCGTGCTCGCAAATCAAATTGCGGGCATTTTTAATGTCGATATTACTATTTATAACGACCAAGTAACAGCTATTTCTGAGACTGTTTTAAGTGTTTTAGCGTTGCTTGGTATTATTATCGACCCGACAACATCGGGAGTTTCAGATAGCACACAAGCAATGGATTACGACAAGCCAAAGGATGGTGTTCAATAATGGTAACAATTCGTCAAAAGTTAGTATCTGAATCTCAGGCAGCCAAAGTAACTAATGGAAAAGGTAATACAAAGAAAAAAGTTGTTGTACATGGTACAGATAACTACAAAACCGGAGCTGATGCAGACGCTCACGCTCGACTACAATTCAATGGTAACAGTCGTAATGCTTCGTGGCACTGGACAGTGGATGATAAGGAAGCTGTTCAATCATTTTTACATCAATGGAAATGTTGGGCTGCAGGAACATCTAAAGGTAACTCAGAAGGTATACACGTTGAAACGTGTGTAAATAGTGATGGTAATTATAAAAAAACTTTAGAAAACGCTGCTACATTAATCGCTAAGATCTTGAAGGATGAAAAGCTTACAATTAATGATGTAGTGCAGCATAATCATTACAGTGGTAAGAACTGTCCTAGAGAGATCCGTTCAGGCAATGTTCCGTGGAGTGAGTTCTTAAAAATGATTCAGAATGCTGGTGTTACACAGGATCCTAAGCCAATTACAGATAACAATAAATATCGTGTTTTAACAGGCACGTACAGTACACATAAAGCAGCAGAAAATGTAACGGATGTATTAAAACATCGTTTCGGATGGGTCGCTTATATCGAGCCTGACGGCAAGTTATGGCGAGTTAAAACAGGTACATTTACTGGTGCCGAAGCCGCAAAAGATGGGGCAAATAAAATTAAAACTGCAGAATTGGCACAAGTTGCTAATATAGTAGCTGCATAACAACGAAGACCAGGTAATCACAAACATTTGTGAACCTGGTCATTTTTAAATTAAACCTCTAATTCATCATGTTCTTTCTTTTTAGGGACAATCTTTTTAACGGTCATAACAACTTCATCAATCTTCTCTTCAAACATCAACTTAATGATACGCACTACCCTTTCACACTTCTCCATAACAAACAAAATGATTATCCCACCACTAAATGTATAACCAACAAAATCAATGATCCCCATGTATAACCTCCTTATAATTTTAACAACCTATAAATCTCACGAATCTTCATTTGGTCTAGATGTAACAAGTATTTTGACAAGTACCATTGCATGAACTTTTTATTACCGAGCGTTATACGAATAAGTACAGCTGCAGTAGTGGTTGGTGTTATATCTAGAGCGAAGGCCAACACGCTCAATTGATCATAGTCTCTTCTTTTAAATTTAATGGTCACTTTTCCTGTATTAGATTCAGTTGTTATTCTTAGTTTTGGTCTTTCTGGATAGCCCATAGTAATTGTGTTATTCCATCGATAATCTCTCCGGAACCATTTTCTTATATCTTCAACGACGATCTCCGATACTGCCCCAGTATTACATAACCTTTCTGCAACATCTTTTACATGTTCATCACAAATTTCAGCAAATCGATACAAAGTGATTTTCAAGGACTCCGAGATAGTGGGCTTCACATCAACTTTCTTATCTGAGCGAGTTAATCTCCTGCTCCCCATCGAAAAATTTCCCTCCTCCCCGTACCTTTTAATAACGTATCCCTAGGAATTAATCCTAAACTTAATCGATTCCTAGACTTAATGTAGGTATACGCAGCCGATTTTCGTAAAAGAACCATGATAAAAATATTTATTACAATTGTAATAATCAAGATCGTAAAGCAATAAAATGTACTACATTTGTAATACAAAACGAAAGGGGATTGTACTGGATAGAATTATCTTGGGTATTGATGCTGGGAATCACAAAGCGAAAGTAGTTGGGCCATTCGGTGTTGATTCATTTAAAACGAATATCTGCGATTGGTTTGAGCGGGATGTAGAGGAGAGCTTCGGTCCAGATGATATGGAGTTTGAAATAGCTGGTCGAAAGGGATTTGCTGGTACTATAGCACAATTTGAGGATGAGTTTGGGGACGGCACCAGATACGGAGATAGTAAGGCTCATGAGGATACAGAGATTAGAGTATTACTTGCAATACATCGCTACTTAAGTAGATACTGCTCGCATATAGAGAAGGTGAGCTTTGTAACAGGTCAACCAATTAAACGGCATAAACGGGATGAAAAAGAAGCAATTATTGAGATGTTAAGAGGGCAACACGAGGTAAAAGTGAATGGCAAGAGTAGAAAAGTAACTATTGAACAGGTTGCTGTAGCTCCAGAAGGTAGTGGTGCATTTTGGACACAACCTAGTGATGGAACAATCCGGATAATTGATGTGGGTAGTGGTACCGTGAATGCAGCTACAATCATTGATAAAAGGCATATCAATAATGCCAGTACCACTTTTAATTTCGGGGTAGAAACAGTGGCGAATAAGAATGATCTTCAAAAGATAGCTAGAGGAATCATCAGGAACACAACTAAGTTAAAATGGGATAAAAACGACAAAATATTGATTTGTGGAGGTATTACAGAAGGAATAGCACCATATATAATAGAACATTACACTAATGCAGAAATCATCAATCCAACAATTCAGCGCGGAAATGGGGTGACTTCTTTACATCCTGTCTTTGCAAATGCTGTTGGATTTTATGCAATAGCGAAAGGGGCATTTGGATGAGTAATGAAGGTAGGAAGAATAAGCCTGTTAGCTTTAACGTTAATGATGAGCATGATCTTGCACTGTTAACCCATGCTGAACAAATCAACCCACTTACTAATAAGCCGCGGAATTTCAGTAAATATGTAAAAAGGTTGATTGAGGAAGATATGAAACGCGGTACAGGTAATGAAATCAGGATAGATAAAAATGAACCGATATTACAAGAAGATGAGTCATATTCATTCGAAACGAAAGAAGCCATGAACAGTTTTATATAAAAATAAGCCACTCATTTGAAAAATAATGAGTGGCTTATTTTAATTACTTATTTACTTCAAAAGTTTGAGTAATATCTTCACCTTGTCTATCCATATTAGAATTAAGAGGTGCGTCTATACGAATTTCAATAGTTTTTAAATCTTCAACCTTGGAATTTTTTAAAACATATACATTATAACCTTCTTGTTTTACTTGTCCAAGATAATTACCTTCTATATGTTCGGATAGAATCATATCAGGTTCTAATTGTTCTTTTGTATTAGTAATGATCGTTGCTTGTCCTAGATAAAAACTCATATCCTCAGTAGATGTATTTTCACCATTCATAAAGATAGTAATTAAATCTACTTCTGTCCCTACAGGAACATCGAATAGATTAGCAGCTTCTTCGGATTTTGGAGTAGCCTTCTTTAACACTACATCTTCAATATTGTATTTCAATGGTCCAGATTGTCCAGTAATGTTTAATTCTTTTGAATAAGTATCTATACCTTTAAGGTCTTTATCTTCATATGCATTATCTTCTTTTTTATCTGCATCTTTTTTCTCTTCTTTAGTTGTATCTTCTTTAGCTGCATCTTTTTCACCAGTAGATGCAGTTGTAGTTTCTTCTTTCGGCTTTTCCTCTTTCGCTGAATCTGTGCCACATCCAGCTAATCCAAGTGATAGTACAAGTGCTGCGCTGAAAATTAATTTTTTCTTCATTTGTAAAGTAGTCTCCTTTAATGTATATATTTGTATCAATTGAATTATATCAATAATAGTAAGTATTGTCAGTGTCGTTTTTAACGCATCAAACTAGCGAAACGGTCTATATTTATAGTTCATCGATTAGAATTTGTGAAATGCACAAATACTAAAGTATGGACATCGAGACATTACACGTCGTAGCTAATTATTATTTTGAACATATGAGATCTAATTGTGAGTTTTTAAATATTTATTCATACGCAGAAGAAGGAGATGTAAATTTTGCTTTCTTTGGATTGTTCAGATGCAAACGTAGAGTAATGGTAAAAAAAGTTATTCTAACACCAAGTGGTGAATTGGTTGCGATTATTTCACTCTAATTATGTATGATTTTGTCGAATATTGTAATAACCTTGCATTTATTTTCAAATTGGGCGTGAAACCCATTCCAATATAATGATTCCAGTGCTACCATAAAGGCGACAAATAGAAAAAACCACATCTCAAGGTGCAACTTGAAAT
The DNA here is from genome assembly GCF_054062295.1 of Lysinibacillus sp. TE18511. NCBI lineage: Bacteria > Bacillati > Bacillota > Bacilli > Caryophanales > Bacillaceae > Lysinibacillus > Lysinibacillus sp. TE18511. Next base: position 69,401 of record NZ_JBSSFD010000005.1, on the reverse strand, counting down.
GTGGTAGTAATCCGAGTGACATACACCCCAATTAAACTATATTGTATTGTAACATTTAATTGTTACAATTAGAAGTGGATGTTACTCCCAACTTAGAGGGGGCACATTAAAATGAAAAAAACGACAAAAGAACTATTTAATGTACTAGAGGAATTTTCAAAAATATTTAATATACCACCACCTTGGTCAAATGATATTGGTAGTTGGTGGCAGCAAGTAGTTAATGATATGGAAATAGAGTTACTTTATCTATTACATAATAATAATGTATTAGGATGTTATGATAACGATGTCCTAATATTTATGAATGATGTACTTTTCAATAGAGTAATTGATTTAAATAAAGTGAAACACTAGTAAATTACATATAATGTGTAAGGTTATTAGTTAAAAATGTGGACAACCCACAAAATGACCACAAATCCATTTCGAACTATTTTTTAGTATTTCGATAAACAATAGCGAAATCGACTATATAGAGTAATCATTTTATTGTGTTTCTTCCTATTTATATAGTCATTAATCAAGTTCGAGATGGAAGGTTCTATCGGTTAATATATTTTAAATCCTGTCACATTATTGTTTGTGACGGGATTTTTTTTTTACCACTGTAGAAGATGGATGGATAAGTAGAGCGACGGTTAGAAAGTCGCTTGGATATGTCATTCCGATTGGTCAGGGCAACTAATGTGGTGGACTTTCAAATGAGAGAAGGACTAGCATTCAGTCGATTAGTGTTGACGTAATGTAATATTTTTTTATTAAGCAGTTGACTTCTTTTTGAGTTGTAACTATAATAGTTACAGCTGGAGGTTCTTTAGTAAAAGATTTAGATTCTATCAAATTGCTAGAGGTTTTTCGTTTAGTGGAAGTTGTAGAAGAAGATAAGTTATTTCATCTACATGAAAATTCACATCCTGATTGTCCTATAGGTGCCAATAAGAAATTCAACAATCATGATAAATGCATTCTCTTCACTGAATGCATATTTATTTGACTGAGTTGTAATTGAGATGGTTACAACGGAAAAGAGAAAGTGAGGTTTTATTGGATGACGCTTAAAATAAAAGCTTATTCGGATTTTATTTGCCCTTTCTGTTTTTTAGGGAAAGGGCCATTAGATGAAATTGCAAAAGAAAAGGATATTGAAGTAGAGTGGATGCCATTTGAATTAAGACCAAAACCATATCCCAAAATCGATCCTTGGAAAGAGCCTGCTAAATTAGGGTCATGGGATTCCTATATTCTCCCTACAGCTAACAAGCTAGGGATTGATATGCGATTACCACGTGTTTCTCCACATCCATATACAAATTTAGCTTTTGAAGGATATCAATTCGCTAAAGTACATGGAAAAGGAAATGAATTTCATCATAGAGTTTTTACAGCGTTTTTCCAAGAGGAACAAAATATTGAGGATGTAGAAGTGTTAACTCAATTAGCGAATGAGGTAGGTCTACCTAAAGTAGAATTCAAAGAAGCATTACTTTCAGGTAAATATAGTGAAGCTCATCAAGAGGCTTTAAAGCATGCTTATGAAGAAGCAAATATTACTGCTGTTCCAACACTAATCATTGGTGATGAAATGATCCAAGGATTAGCTAGTAAAGAAAGAATAGCACAAGTAATCGACCAGCAATTAAAAAAATAGGTAATGTAAACACTAGATAGAAACAGTAGTGTATAAAATAAAGCTGTTTGTAAAAAAGCATATATTAATTAAAATTTGGAGGAAATACAAATGTCAGTAGCAACAACTAATTTAAAAGATGCAATCATTAATCGTCGTTCAATCCGTAAGGTGAAAAAGAACGCAGCTATTACACAAGAAAAAATTGAAGAGCTATTAAAAATCAGTTTACATGTACCGTCTTCATTTAATATGCAAAGTGGACGTGTTGTTGTTTTAATGGAAAATGAACATGAAAAGTTTTGGGATATTGTAAAGGAAACATTGCATGCACGTGTTCCAGAAGAGAGTTTTGTCGCTACTGTAGAGCGTTTACAAGGATTTAAAGATGGTGTTGGAACAATATTATTCTTTGAGAACCAAGCAACAATCAAACAAATGCAAGAAAATGCACCTTCCTATAAAGAGCAATTCCCGTTCTGGTCACATCAAGGAAGCGCTATATTACAATACGCAACATGGATGTCTTTAACGACTGAAGGGATTGGGGCATCTATTCAGCACTACAATCCAATTATTGACGAAGAAGTTAAACAAACTTGGAATATTCCTGCAGAATGGAGCCTAGTAGCTCAAATGCCATTTGGTGAACCAAATGAACAACCAGGAGAAAAAACTTCTTTACCTTTTGAAGATGTAGTGAAGTTTTATTAATTAAAGCCTAACTACAATTAAACCCCGTTAAGTGGACGCGATTCCCTTAACGGGGTTTTAAATATATTAATTAAATGAAAACTCGTATCCTACATAGTTAAAAACATTGGTAAACCCTATATTTTCTGCTACAGCGATGGAAGGCTTATTTGAGTCCATACAATCCCAATATGGAATCGAACCTTGCGCTAAACAATCTTTTACAAAATAGTGAGCTAACTTTTGGGCTAATTTATTTCCTTGGTGAGCTTCTAATGTTTCAATGTCAATACAGTGAACATTTTCAACGACAAAGCCTGAAAAGCAAAGACTAATAATGTGATGATTGTAAACGACACAATATCCATTTCCTTTATTCAAGAAACACTCAGGAGAAGACCAACACGAAAGAATTTTTGAATGTAAAAATTCAGGATTTTTAATGGCGTTATCATCAAACAGAGCTTGATCGATTTTTAAAACAGTGTATCCTTCTTTAACATCGGGCTCATTATTTACTAGATAGTTATTTTTATGGAGCTTATATACTCTTTGCTTCCAACTACCAAGTTCACGATGTTTAAATATTTTTTCAATCTTTTGATTCCACTTCGGATGGTTACCAATGCCTTCAAAGTAATGTAACCCCACTTTTTTTCCTTCGGGTACAATTACTTGATCAATAAAATCATTTATTTGATTATTAAATTGTTCATTATCTTCATTTCCTATAAATAAAAATCCATCATTGTTACCTAACCAAATAAGTGCTGATTGAGGTGTATCGATTTGATCAACAAATATTCGTCCAGGATTAACTCCCTCTACGACTGCCTTCACTTCTAATTGCCCTTCCTCATTTAGTAACCCATTACACTTGTAAAATTCATTTTGTTGTAGTTCGGTAATCATTTCAATCAAATCCCTTTCATGTTAAATTTCATATATTTTGACTCATCACTAAAGTTTGGAATGACATTTATAAAAACGTATATTATGCGTATAAGTTGATTGGAGTGAGGCTGGGCGACTCCCTGGGGATAAAGCGATAGAGGAACGAAGGCTAAGAGCATCACGTCTTGTGATAACGCCTTCGTGACCAACATCCTTTTGGCCCAAGCGGCTCATCGGACGCCCCCAGGAAGCTTTGCTCTGTGCGAAAGCGAAGCGCCCCCCAACAAAGCGCCCAGCCGGAACGAAGATCAACCACACGTTTTGATGATAATCCTATATTTTGCATAAACAAGGGAATTATCCATATTTCCCTTGTTTATGAGCTATGTTTTTTTATGTTACGTTCATATTTCGTTTAGCAAAGTGTGTGCTATGATAATGTACATAGAGGAGGGAGTCACATGATTCGAGTTGGATTAACTGGTTGGGGTGATCATCCTTCACTTTATAGTGGAGTGACTGCCTCAAAGGAAAAATTATTCGATTATACAGGTCATTTTTTAACGGTAGAAGTAGATACTTCTTTTTATGCCATACCTTCGATAGAGAATGTTCGGAAATGGTGTGTGGATACGCCAGAAAATTTTCGTTTTGTTGTGAAGGCCTATCAAGGGATGACTGGTCATTTACGTGGGGACATACCATTTGAATCGAAGAATGACATGTTTAATGCCTTTATCGAATGTGCTAATGAATTTAAACGTCATGGGAAGCTAGCGATGATACTTGCACAATTTCCGCCTTGGTTTGATTGTCAGGCAAAAAATGTTCAATATCTTTTGTATATTAGGCAGCAGCTCAAAGGCTTTGACGTAGCTATAGAGTTTCGCAATCGGACATGGTATGCGGACAATGTAGTGCAGCAAACGATGGATTTATTACGAGAGCATCAATTTATTCACACTATTTGTGATGAACCACAGGCTGGCGTAGGCTCTGTACCATTTTATCCGACTGTTACTGCGACTAAGGCACTTGTACGTATTCATGGACGTAACATTCATGGGTGGCGCAATACTGGTAATGCCGAAAACTGGCGCAAGGTTCGTTTTTTATATGATTATAATAGTGAAGAATTACAGCAGCTTGGTCAGCATGTGAAACGTCTCCAATCAGAGGTACAGGATCTGTATGTATTATTCAATAATAATTCAGGGCTCCATGCTGCTAAAAATGCAAAGGAGTTACAAGGGATTTTAGCGATTAGAGATGTAGGTTTAGCGCCTAAACAATTAAACATGTTTGAAGGGGAACTATAATGGAATTTATTCTTTTAGCGATTATTGCATTATTTTCAGGGTTAATTGGCTCATTAGTTGGGCTCGGTGGAGGAATTATCTTAGTCCCTGCAACATTATTCATTGGATTAAATCTAGGGATGATTCCAGATATGACTCCCCAAAAAGTGGTTGGTTTATCTGTTGTCATGATGATTTTCACTGGTCTTGCCTCTACGTTAAGCTTTATGAAATCGAAAACAGTTGATTATAAAAGCGGTTTTATATTTTTCATAGGGAGTATTCCTGGGACAATGCTGGGGGCATGGGTAAATAAGGGATTAGATTTACCATCATTTAATTTATATTTTGGTATTTTATTGATCATTTTAGCGACGATATTACTTGTACGTGATCGATTGAAACCTGTAAAATGGTTTGTAAAAAATGGTGTGCAACAGGAATTCACGGATAATGAAGGAAATACCTTTGTATACGGCTATCCAATTTGGTTTGCCATTATATTAACATTTGGCATAGGCTTTGCCTCTGGATTATTTGGTATCGGTGGGGGCTCGATGATGGTACCTGCTATGATTATTTTATTTTTGTTTCCACCACATGTTGCAGTGGCAACATCGATGTTTATGGTATTTCTATCGTCGCTTGTTAACTCAGCGAGTCATATTTATTTAGGGCATGTACCATGGCTCTATACAATACCAGTTATTCCAGGAGCTTATATTGGAGCAAAGCTTGGGGCAGCATTAAACAAAAGAATTAAATCGGATACTCTTGTAGTAGCACTTCGAGTTATTTTGTTGTTATTGGGAATTCGTTCTATTATCGAGGGTTTATTGTCAACTTGATTGGAAGTGTCTAGAAATCGACTTTATACAGACATTAAGGTCTGATGAGTTTATAGCACTTATACAGAGACAGAAGCTATTTTAAAGATGAGGTGGCTTTTATGCAGGAAAAAATTCATATTTTTCATACGAATGATTTGCACAGTCATTTTAAGTATTGGCCACGAATGCAAAGCTATGTGAGAGAGATGCGTATCGGGCTTACAAACCTGGGAGAAACAAGCTATTTATTTGATGTAGGAGATCATTTAGATCGTTCAAATATTTATACAGAAGCAACAGTCGGTAAGGGCAATGTGATGTTATTGAATGAAGCTGGCTATGACGTAGTGACAATTGGTAATAATGAAGGGATAACATTGTCCCATGAGGAGCTATATCATCTGTATGATGAAGCAGCTTTTGATGTTGTCGTTGCTAATGTGTATGCCTCACAAGGAACAAATCCAGCGTGGATGAAGCCGTATGTTGTATTAACAACTGCTCATGGTACAAAGCTTGCAGTTATTGCAGCCACTGCTATGTTTGAAATTTATTATAAGGAATTAAACTGGGAGATGAATGAGGCACGAAGTACACTCATTCACTTAGCACTGCAGCTCCGTAAAGAAGTAGATATTATTGTTTGTCTGTCACATTTAGGGATAACAGAGGATGAGCTTTTAGCGGAGGAATGCCCAGAAATTGATGTTATATTCGGCTCACATACACATCATGTTCTCCCGAATGGAAAACTAGTGAATGGCGTTTTATTAACAGGTGGCGGTAAATTTGGACAATATACTGGTCATCTTGTTGTAGAATTTGATAAAAAAATGAGGAAGATTGTTGAAAAAAAGGATATATTAATTCATAATAAGGACTTGCCAACTGTTCAATACGAAAAAAATATTGTACAGTCTTTTGAGGAAGAAGGTAAACGATTACTTGATATTCCAGTATTCACCACGAAAAAATCGTACAACAAGGAATGGTTCCATTATTCGCAATTATCCGATTTGTTTGCGCAGGCCATTTTAGAAAAAAGTGGAGCGGACTGTGCGTTATTTAATGCGGGTATTTTTTTAGATGGTTTACCTAAAGGAACAGTGACTGCACTAGATTTGCATCGAATCTTCCCTCATCCTATAAATTTATGTACGATTGAATTATCAGTTGCTGAAATGAAAGAGATTTTTCAGGAATCTAAAAATGAAGAGTGGCCCTATATTGAGCTCAAAGGATTAGGGTTTAGAGGCGTTATCTTTGGAAAGATGCTGACTTATGGCTTTTCAATGAATGAGGATCGTCAATTACTTATCAATGGTAAGGTTGCAGATAACGATCGAATTTATAAATTAGTAACGCTGGATTTGTTTACGTTCGGTTATTTTTATCCAAGCTTTAAATATGCGAAGAAGAAATATATTCTACCAGAATTTTTACGAAATATTATGATAGATTATGGGCAAAGATTCTTTAAGCAATAGATAAAGATGCTTTAGAATGGAATGGGGAAGAGGTCATGCGATTAATTTCAATCGATGCAGTAAAAGAAGGAATGCTATTAGGGAGAACCATTTGGAATGAGGCAGGACACCCTCTTTTAAAGAAAGACGTTGTCATTAATGCACGTATTATTCAAAGACTACAACAATTAAATACACATTATGTATATATAAATGATGCAATTTCTGAAGGTATTGAGGTAAAGGAAACCGTTCCAACTGTTATTCGAAATAAAGCAATTTCAACCATTAAAGAGTCTTTCCAATCAATCAATGGTTTAAATTCAGTAAATGCCTCTTATGTACTTGACAAGCAATCAAAAGCAATTATTTCAATTGTAGATGAGTTATTGTCTGCAATTAGTAGTAATGATGAAATTCTAACAATCCTAACAGATGCTTATTTATTTGATGAATATTTATATCAACACTCCTTTCAAGTCACTCTTTATTCGATAGCAATTGCTAAAGAGCTTGGATATTCAGTTGAGGATTTACGTTTGATTGGGATTGGCGCTTTGTTACATGATGTAGGGAAGTTGATGGTACCAATAGAGATCCTAACTAAACCAGGGCAACTGACGAATGAGGAATTTGAAACGATGAAGCAGCATACTCGATATGGCTTTGATTTGTTACGTAATTTACATTCTATATCATTGCTTGTTGCACACTGTGCCTTCCAACATCATGAACGAATTGATGGGAGTGGTTATCCACGGGGCTTAGTTGATTTAGAAATCCATCCGTTTGCAAAAATTATTGGTGTAGCAGACGTCTTTGATGCGGTGACTACAAGTCGTGTATATCGTGAAAAAATGCTACCTTCTCAGGGCCTAGCAATTGTAGAAGCAGGCTCTGGAACTATATACGATGCACGTATTGTGCAAGCATTGAAAAAGTCTGTTGTCCATTATCCAAACGGTGTTATTTTGAAATTATCGGATGGAAGTCGAGGTATTGTATCTAGACAAAATACATCTTGTGCAGCATTACCATGGATTCGTATTTTTGAGAAGCAAAATCAAGTATTGACAGCTACATATGAAATTAATTTAGTGGACTACCCATCCGTAACAATTGAAAGTGTTGAAGCGGATTATATACCATAGAAAATCGAATAAACATCTCCTCTTGTTCATACGTTATGGAACAGGAGGAGATTTTTTTGTTTTTCCCTCGAAAAAGGATGAAATTACGATCATATAGCAATTCTGGAAACCATGGAAAAAAGGGAAGTCGATTAAATCGTTTAACCCTATTAATTGTATGCGTGATTGTTGGTGTTTTTTTATTTATTTATCTTCTCAATGAAAGACTTATGCCAACCTATTTAGAATATGCTGAAGCACAAACGAACAAGATTGCCTCTTATGTTGTCAGTAATGCCACAACAAATGTTTTAGATATTAATGATATTCTTGTAGAAGTATCCCCTGGTGATAACTCTAATTTGAAAATTAATACAGAAATGATTAATCGAGTTCGTGCCGAAACGGTAAAGCAAGTAAAAATGAATTTAGAACAGGCTGAGCAAGGGGAGTTATCGCATTTACCAAATCTTGATAACATAGAATATGATTACAACAAGATAAAAGAGAAGGAAGGTATTGTATTTTATGTACCTCTCAGCCAGGCGGCCAATATCCCTTTACTCGGGAATTTAGGACCTAAAATTCCAGTACGCTTCCATGTAATGGGTAATGTGCATAGTGATGTTACTTCTTCAATAGAGGAATATGGTATTAATAGTGCATTTGTGAAGATAGGAATTCATTTAGAGGTAAATGTACAAATTATTGTCCCTTTTGCTAGTAAAACCGCTATAGTTTCTCAGGATATTCCGGTAGCAATGGGCATAGTGAAGGGTCAAGTGCCAAATGTTTATTCAAATGGAGAAGGAGCAACACAGCCGTCAATTGAAGTCCCTCTTTCTAAGGATAATCAATAGAAAAGTTACTGTGATAGTTGTTGGAGTTCATATATTATGTTACATTGACAACAGTGAAGATAGTTTTATAAAAATGCATATTTTTGATAGGGGCGATATTCGTATGACATCTTGTAAACCTACAAGCAAAGATAAAGAACAACATTTAAGAAAACCAGATTGGCTAAAAATAAAACTAAACACAAATGATGAATATAAAGGGCTAAAGAAGCTCATGCGTGAAAAAAATCTGCATACAGTTTGTGAAGAAGCACGCTGTCCTAATATTCATGAATGCTGGGGTGAACGACGTACAGCAACAATGATGATTCTTGGGTCGGTTTGTACGCGTGCTTGCCGTTTCTGTGCTGTTAAAACAGGTTTACCAAATGAGTTAGACCTAGCAGAGCCAGAACGCGTAGCAGATTCAGTAGCTATTATGAACTTAAAGCACGTTGTTATTACAATGGTAGCACGTGATGACTTAAAGGATGGCGGTGCACAAGTATTAGCTGAAACAGTGCGTGCGATTCGTCGTAAAAGTCCGCTTACATCTGTTGAAGTATTACCATCTGATTTAGGTGGCTTGGAAGAAAACCTTCAAATTTTAATGGATGCGAAGCCAGATATTTTAAATCATAATATTGAAACAGTGCGTCGCTTAACGCCAAGAGTACGTGCACGTGCAAAATACGAGCGTTCATTAGAGTTTCTGCGTTTAGCAAAAGAAATGCAGCCAGATATCCCTACGAAGTCATCTTTAATGATTGGCTTAGGGGAAACAGAGGAAGAAATTATAGAAGTTATGGACGATCTACGAGCAAATGACGTAGATATTATGACAATTGGCCAATATTTACAACCAACGAAAAAGCATTTATCTGTCAAAAAGTATTATTCTCCAATAGAGTTTGGTAAACTGCGTAAAATAGCGATGGAAAAAGGTTTCAAGCATTGTGAAGCAGGTCCACTTGTACGTAGTAGCTATCATGCTGATGAACAAGTTAACGAAGCAACAAAAGCGCGTCAGTTACATGCAGAACTGTAAAAACATATGTTGAAATAGAAGGTGGTGTCCCTTTGATTAATATTGAAGGATATGAATACGAGCTTATTGAAGATTACCGAGAAGCTTTTCAAGAAGAAGTGTTCAAGGAACGATACTCAGATATTTTAGCCAGATATGATTATATTGTGGGCGACTGGGGCTATAATCAATTACGCTTAAAAGGCTTTTTTGACGATAAAAACCAGAAAGCTACGTTCGATACAAAAATTAGTACACTTCAAGATTACTTATACGAGTATTGTAATTTTGGCTGTGCATATTTTGTTTTGCACAAATCTGGTAAGTCTATTCAACAGCCAGAAGTTGTAGTGAGTGAAGCGAGCGAAGTGACAAAGCCTGTTGAGAATGAACAACTAGCAGAATAAACTTTTAAAGCCTGATGTAATTTGCATCAGGTTTTTACTTTGTAGTGATAGGTTTTTTTAAAATTGGGAATAATAATAACATGGTTCATCAACATAACGTGGGGTTGATTTCCGTTCCGACTGGGCGCTTTCCTGGGGGCGTCCGATGAGCCGCTTCGCTTCGCTGCAGGGTCTCATCTGTGACGCTGATCCCCAAGGAGTCGCCCAGCCTCCACTCCAATCAACCTAAATACATGGTATACGTTTCAACAAATAACATCCTCAATTTTTGGTGGTGAATCAAAAGGAATGAATGTTAAATTTTTCCTAGTCTTAATTAAAGGTGTGTGTTGTTTAGATGAAAAAAGCTGTATTTTTGGACCGTGATGGGGTCATCAATGAAGTCTTAACGAATCGCGTTAAATTTGTGAATAAGCCTAAGGAGCTTTATTTCCTGCCGCATGTTCCGGAAGCTATAAAAAAATTGAATAAGTACTTTGACTATATATTTGTGGTAACCAATCAAGGTGGAGTTGGATTAGGGTATATGAAAGAAACGCAGCTTCAAAAAATACATGAGCACATGATTAAGGAATTGAAGAAGGAAGGGGCTACTATTCATGAAGTCGTATATTGTCCCCATAAACCAAAGTCGGGCTGTGCCTGCCGCAAGCCCAATAGTAAATTAATCGTTGATCTGGGTGAAAAGTATAATATTAATTTAACACAATCCTATATGGTGGGAGATACGGATACAGATATTATAGCAGGTAAACGAGCAGGGACTAAGGGAGTATTCTTAGGTGAGAAAGATCCACTTGCTGATGCCGTTTTTCCAGATTTAATAAGTGCTGCTGTTTGGATTATAAAGGATGCAACAGCATAATTCGATGTAGCAAAGCATCATCCAAGATACGTATAAATCCATTAAAAAAGGATAATTTATTTATTGGAGGTGATGAATTTGACTAAAGAAAAACGCAATAAAAAACCGTTAGACCGAGAAGAATATGGTTTTGGCTTTGATATTAGTGTAGATGATTTGGCTGTCATTGGACAAAATCAACAAGCGAAAAAGCAAAATGATAATGAAAATAAAGACAAGCCTCACAATAAGGATAATCCTGCAATTGTAAATAATAATGAATAGAACGGCCCGATAAATGCTCTCCATTCAGGTTTAAATTTGAGATATTTACAAAAAAATTTCGCTTACCTTCTGCCGAACGGTGCACAAAGCTACTATATGCTTGCAGAAAGAGCGGAATTTTTTTGTATTGAATCAGGTGTGTTAATTAACCATTACACATTCGAATTAATTCGAAGAGGCTGATTTCCGCTACGGGCTACTCGCTTTCCTGCGGGCGAGCGTCGAGCCGCTTCCTCCGCTTAAGGAACGAAGGCTAAGTGCGTCACGTCCTGTGACAATGCCTTCGTGACCAACATCGTGTTGGCCTCAGGGTCTCGTCTGTCTCGCTTTCCCGCGGGAAGCTTTGCTCTGCGACGAAAGCGAAGCGACAGGAGCACTCGAGTAGCCCTACGCTACAATCAGTTAAAATGGAAATATATTAGCAAAATAGTAACGAAATAAATCTTTTATCGCTCTATAATAAACCTAGTTTTTCCTAATCAATATGCCTGGTATTGAATCTTATTATGGAAGCATAAAAAAACACCCAATCAAGGGTGTTAGTTCAATAATTCACGTAAATATTCACGTAGTTCTACTGTGTCTTCTTCTGTACGATTGTAAACATGTTCTAGGTAGCCGGGCTCTTCTACATCATCTGGCCCTATTATAGCAAAGCGTCCAAATTGGATATCCATGACAAGCACTTTACCAAAGAAGCGACCTGATTGCAAAATGGCTAAATCATAACGTAACTTATCTCCAGCAAAACTAACAAAGCGTGTTTTCGTATCCTCTACATCATCATATAAAAAAAACCGTTCCATCTTTTAATCTCCTTCCAGTCCTATAGATATGGTACTATAGAAGAGAAATGACTATCAACTTTTAAAGATTTGAATGGGGGCTTTCCTTGTGTATTTTGTAGATCGTAATAAAATCACAAAAAATTTACAGTACTTAGATGGACTATTAGCTATTTTAGAGGCAGAAAATAACTGGCTAGAAAACGATATTAAGAAATTAGCAATCGAGCGAATTGGTCACAATGTGATGGAGTCGATGATGGACGTAGGAAATTTAATGATAGACGGTTTCATTATGCGTGATCCAGGAAGCTATGAGGATATTATTGATATTTTAATCGATGAAAAAGTCGTATCAACTGAAATGGAAGCACCGTTAAAAGCAGTAGTTGGCTTACGTAAAGTGCTTGTTCGTGAATTTATAGATGTAGATATTCAGGAAGTTATAAATGTGTTAACAGCGAATCAATCTGTGTTAAAGCAATTTTCACCTGCCGTGAGTAGTTATTTAACAAATGAACTAGGCCCTGTTTCAGCTTTTTTGCCAGAGGATCATCAATGAAAACGTACAAGGCATATTGCTTTGATTTAGATGGTACAGTCTACCGTGGTAAAGAAGGTATTTCTTCTGCGATTACTTTTATTCATCGTTTACAACAAGCAGGAATTGAGCCATTTTACGTAACAAACAATTCTTCTAAGACAAGAGAGCAGCTACAGGAAGCTTTAGGCGCTATTGGTGTGGAAGCACCGTTAGAGCATATTTACTCTAGTGCATTAGTTACAGCGAAATATGTAGCGTTGAATTTCCCAGGCAAAAAAGTAGCCATGTTAGGTTCTGATGGTATACGTAAAGCGTTACTTAATGAAGGTATTGAACCTATCGAGGAAGAGCCTGAAGTATTTGTCATGGGGATTGACCGAAACTTAGATTATATGGCACTTGCAAAGGCGACGATTGCCGTGCAAAACGGAGCGACGTTTATCGCAACGAATCAAGATATTAAATTTCCGACAGAATATGGATTTCTCCCGGGGAATGGGTCCTTCGCCCGATTAGTAGGTGAGGTTGCAGACGTTGAGCCCATCTACATCGGTAAGCCATCACCTGCAATGCTTGAAGTCATTGCGACAGAGCATAGCTTTGCAAAAAATGAGATGGTGATGATTGGCGATAATTATGACACAGATATAATGTGTGGCATTCGTTTTGGCTGTGACACAATCCATGTTAATACAGGTGTTACCCCAACAAAGGTTGTGCTAGAAAGAGAGCAACAGCCTACTTATGTAGTGGAAGCTTTAGTTTAATTTCTTTCAGCAGGTGTTTTGACACCTGCTGAAATGAAAGCCTCCGGACGCAATTATGCCGAGGCATAATTGATTAGTCTATTGGGACTAAACAAAAAAAAGGATGTTATGTCGAATTTTTTGGCATAACATCCTTTTCATATGTTCAAATTTATAAGTAGAAGGTTTTTCATTACCATAAAGGGTTATCTTCGATAAATTGATAAATAGCATTCGTCAACTCTTCAGGAGAATCTGCCTCAACTAATTCACCATTGACGATTGCGTAAAATGATTCTGAACACTTTGTACAGTAACTGAGGCAGCCATATTCCAAAACATCAATGTTAGGATCGCGCTCTAGTATTTCAAAAGTTTTTTGAGAGCCGTTTGCCAAATTACTTATACAAAATTCAACCATTGGATTCATACATGTCACCTCACCAAAGTAATGCTACTCGCTTTTAAAACATTCGTCAATGATTTAAATTTATCATGAACAACAGCAAATACTAAGTGTTGAATTAGGACGTAAACAAAAATAAACTACAGGGACAAGTGATTTGTACAAGAATAAAGTAACAGAAAACAATATATTTGGCGTATTTTAAGTAGTAAATGATGCAATTATCGTTAGAAAAGAGCAAGTTATCAGTCGTTTTGTGAAATCTTTCACAAAATTGCATTCTGATATTGTGAAACTTCTCACAATCGGTTATACTCATTTGTGGATACTTTGTGAACAATTATTACAAGAGATATAAAAGGAGACTATTATGGGTAAATTAGTACTTTTAGGTGGCGGCTACGGCAATATGCGTCTGATGCTTCGATTATTACCAAACATTCCATTAGACACAGAAGTTGTGCTAGTAGACAGAGCCCCTTTCCATAGTTTAAAAACAGAATTTTACGCATTAGCAGCAGGGACTGCAACAGATAAAGAAATTCGTGTAGATTTCCCAGAGCATGAACGTTTATCGGCTGTCTATGGAGAAGTCGTTGAAATTAATCGTGCGGAAAAAGTAGTCATTCTAGAAGATGGTCAACGTATTGAATATGATGATTTAGTAATTGGTCTTGGCTGTGAGGATAAATATCATGGTGTACCAGGTGCAGAGGAGTACACATATAGCATTCAGACAATGGCGAAATCACGTTCAACATTCCAATCACTTTGTGGTTTACCAGCAGGCTCTACAGTCGGAATTGTAGGTGCTGGCTTAAGTGGTATTGAGCTTGCAAGTGAGTTACGTGAAAGTCGATCAGATTTAAAAATAAAGCTATTCGACCGTGGTCCTCGTATTTTGAAGGACTTCCCAGAAAAGTTAAGTAAATACGTGAAAGACTGGTTTGTGAAACATAATGTTGAAGTCATTGCCAATTCAAATATTACAAAAATTGAGCAAGGTAAAATTTACAATCACGAAGAAGAAATTGCACTCGATACTGTAGTTTGGACTGCTGGTGTACAGCCTGTCAAAATTGTTCGCGATTTGGAAGTTGAAAAAGATAAACAAGGTCGTCCACTTGTAACACAATATTTCAATCTTCTTGATGATGAGCATGTATATGTTGTAGGTGACTGTGCTGCTTCAGATTTACCTCCAACTGCTCAGTTAGCTGAGGAGCAAGCAGAACAAATCGTCAAAGTACTTCGCATGCGTTGGAAAGGCGAAAACTTACCTGAGAAAATGCCTGACATTAAATTAAAAGGTTTCATGGGAGCCCTTGGTAAAAAACAAGGCTTTGTATATTTAGCAGATACAACAGTAACAGGACGTATTGCTCGCTTGATGAAATCAGGATTATTATGGTATTACAAACGTCAAAATGATTAATTCGTTGAGCCTTATAAAAAGGGATTGTTTCGAAATAAATTTCGAAGCAATCCCTTATTTTATCCCGAAATAACGGGCAGTAATTTATCTGTACCAAAAGCGAAGCGTCAGGTACAAGAATCTCACTTCAAAATTCATCGAAAGCAAAGAAATTAGGCGGAAGATGAACTTCCCGTAAAGGCCCGATTGGTGAAGACTAATAATCAGTCGGGATAAAGAACCCTCCCGGATTAAAGTTTCACTTTATACAGTTTCGTCTGGCGTGAAGCCTAAGTTTTCAAGTGTTGTGAATACAGGCTTTAACTGCACATAGCCTTCCCCTACGACTTCATCATTTATAAGAACAAGAGGATAGAAAAATTCATCTTCCTGAATACGTGTAGCATAATCTTGATCGCGCTCATTCTCAATTGGTCCTTCTATATCGATATAGCGAATATCATATGCTTGGTTTGGATATTTTCGATCTATGGCCGCTTGTAGCCACTCATATGTATCCTTTGAAGATGGCGCATTGACACAGCTCGCGCAAATTACTGCTGTTCCATAAATTTCAATCATCGGTTTTGTTTGTTCCATAGTATTTCCTCTCCTTGTGATTCTATATTGGATTTTTTCTGTTGCTAACATTATAATCATTATAAGGAAAGGAGTCGAGACAAATGGCTGAAGTAACAATTACCGACCAAGTTCAAGAAGTATTAGATAAATTACGCCCATTCTTACTACGTGACGGTGGAGACTGTGAATTAGTAGATATAGAAGACGGCATTGTAAAATTACGTTTATTAGGTGCATGTGGTAGTTGCCCAAGTTCAACAATTACACTGAAAGCTGGTATCGAACGCGCATTATTAGAAGAAGTACCAGGTATAATTGAAGTTGAGCAAGTATTCTAATCGATTGATTATAAAAAAGTTCTAGCTGATCACTCAGACTAGAACTTTTTTTTTCTTATATTTGGCGAGCGTGTTCTTTTTCCTCACGAATAATTGCCCATTGTTCTTTAGCCATATCAATTATTTTTGCTTCTCCGCCAATACTTTGCTTTTCAATAACTTTTGAAAAGAAGCGTGTCGCATTTTCTAAATCACCGATACGTCGTGATAATTCGGCAATCATATACATAATTCGTACGTCTGACATTTGAGTTGAGCTATAATCCTCAGTGGAATAAGAATCCATATAGTAATCTCTAGCCATTGTCATAAAGCGCTGTTCTTGGCCTTCGTTTTTAAGTGAACGATATAACCAGGCAAGACGCAACGTAAGTCCCGCTATTGCGACAAATTTTTCTTTTTTTATTGTAGCGCAAAGAAATGCTAATTTATAAGCTTGTATCGCTTGGAATACAGTGCGCTCTCCTTTAAAATCATGATGAACCCATTTTTCAGTAATGTGCGCGCGAATTTCATCCTGCGTGCCAGGCGCAAAATATTTTGTAAAGTCTTCTGTAAATGAAAAGCCGCAATGCTCACAAACAAATACATTATAATAAAGGGCATTTACACCGTCTGCATAGATAGGGTGAAAATCTGTTTCTGTATGATCTACTTTTATGAATTTAGAGCGTACTTTTAATGTTGGAAATTCTTTTTTACAATTATGACATTGAATTTTTTTTTCGTAATAAGGTGAAATCTCCATATTTTATACCTCTTTCATTGACTTAGTATAACTATTATACCAAGGTAGTTTTTATAAACATGAATAAAAATTACTGATAATGTGAAAGATATTAGAATTTTTACTAAAAACCCTCTTGAGCTGAATGTTTGTCATACAATAGTCAAAATTGATATGATAATAAATAAGGAAGGTGATTGGGATGACAAGTAAGCAAGTAATTGAAGTTACTGAAGCTGCAATCTTTCATATTAATGAAATGATGGAGCACAATGAAGAGCAAGGATCTTTTTTACGTGTAGTTGTTAATGGTGGCGGATGCAGCGGTCTATCGTATGGCATGCATTTTGATAAAGAGAAAAAAGAAGATGATTTTGAAGATATACAACATGGTTTAACAATTCTTGTTTCCCGTGAAGATGCGCCGATTATAATGGGAACAAAAATTGACTATAAACAATCGCTAATGGGCGGTGGCTTCACCATCGATAATCCAAATGCAATCGCATCATGCGGCTGTGGCACGTCTTTCAAAACAGCAAAACGTGAAGGTACACCTGAGATTTGTGAGTAATTGAACGTGATATAAATGTAGAAGAAGGATTGTAAATTGCAGTGAAAATATGAGTGTACACAATCCCGATTATATGTAAACACAACCCTAAATTAGCGTATTTAGGGTTGTGAATACCAAGCCTTTTTGATTTGTATGTTGCGAAAACATAACAAATTGAGGAGGCTTTTTTGTATGGTTTTAAAAAAGAAGAAACGAACAGCTATAGGTAAGATGGCAATGGAGAAAGAATATCCAAAGATTTGAGCAAGCAATTGACCTTGTGGTATCTGCTAAAAGTGCAGATGGGCTTCGACCAAGAACATTAAAAGATTATCGTAAAGATTGGAGCTACTTTGTTAAATGGTTAGAGCAGACCTATGAGATTGAGACAGTTGATGAACTAACACCACAGATTTTCCGTGATTATATTAACTATTGATGAAGGTATTGAGGGAGCAGAGAAAAGGTTACAAAGCTATGAACGTAGAGGGAGAATTGATAATTCAAGTGTTCTAGAAGCTTTGATAAAAGACCTTCTTACAATTCATGTAACTTGTAAACTTAAAACAGATGAAGAAGGCGAGATTCTAAAAGGTAAAGAGCGCAGATTCCTTTTAAGTGAGAAACGTAGCGAACGAGCAGAACGTTTAGATGGTCGGAGAAGCAATGGGGCTAACAGAGAAGAAGACAGAAATCTTCTTGACGAACATATCTTTAGAACCATTGTCAAGCTAGAACCAAAATACTGGAATTATGAAAAAGATACTGTTGAAATTACAACAACGGAGCTTATTCAACATTATGCTCTGATAAATCCAAATGAAATTGAGCATAAAAAAATTTTGAAAATAATCCATGATAATATTTTTGGTGAATCGAAGCTAGTCTACGCACATCAAATCACTGAGTATATTCGAGGTTATATTCGAGATACAAATCGTAACATTTTAACAAGTTCTCTTAATGCACTTGAGAAAAGCGACAGAATAATATTATCATTTCGTTACTTTGTTGCTGACAAAACAGGAAACAATGAAGTTGATGAATTTGGTTATACTGCTATGAAGGCACAGATAGAGTCTGAAATAGATGACTTCAATTATAGAAATAATACTAGATACACATTGAACGCCTATCAAAAGATGAGAGCCAAAGAAAAGCGTTTTCGCAATGAAAAAGAAAGAGACTTTTTGGAGCATATGGAAAAGAAAAGTGACATTCTTGTCTATAAGAAAAATGTTATTCGTATTCTGAATAAAGAGAGTGTTAAAGTTGCACCAGAATTGTCTACACAGGTCTATTCAGACATTCTTTTGAAGCGTGTAAAAGCGCATTACATTGAAGCTTCATCAACTTTGGATGGTAGTTTTTTTGAGCGATATAGGAGCTTCATCCTTGCAAAAGTGATTGAAGGATATGATGTGGAGCTTCTTGATTGGTGTTTGGAATATTTCGAGAGATATTCGGGCGGATTTGGTCAAGTAACTTTTCATGAAGACTTACTTACAGAAGATGAAAAAAGGCAGTTGGTTTAATTGCAGTTACTTCATACAGTGAGTCTGAAATTGAAGCACAGATGCCATTTTAAAGCATATAGAACATCATTAATTATTTGATGTGAAATTTATTTTTCATGTCCCTCAGAACGCACTCAGACAATCCAAGAATTGTTTATACGTAAATTTGATGCCGAATTGTGGATATGGTAAAATATTAGTATTCGTTTGGTAGACGGTGAAGAAGAATTTTTTTAATTAGCACATCAATTAATTTGGTGTGCTTTTCTATTTCAAACGCTACAGAACAGCATTGTAAAGCATCAAGATTCGTTCAAGTGGATGATTGGTCACGTGGATTAATCTCACAGAGCGATTCTAAGAAGCGTTCTTGTGATTGTTATAATGCATAACAAAAGAACTTGCATATATGAGATTCATCATACACGCAAGTCCTAATCTTATTAAACTATAGCACACGTTAGCTTAATACTAATCTCTATTATCAAGTGAATTTTTACAGTCATGTTCACTATGTTTTGTCTCACCCTCAAATATTTCAGTAATGCCATTTGAAAGTCTATTTTTTTCACAAAATTGCTGAACTTGTTTTCCTTTTTTAGTTATTCCATAATAATAAGTTGTATTAGGTTCATCTTTAAAGATGACCATATAATGTCCGTGATAAAAATCTTTATTTATTAAGTGCTTTGGCTCAACATAATGTGATTCTTCAATTTTTTCGTCTGTATATCCCTTCGCTTCTAAATATTTCGGAACATACTTATTAGCGATGTATTTTGTATATGGATTACCGTTGTTTAGAACATAAATAAAACCAATTGGCAGAGCAAAGACAATAACAGCGATTAGGGTACTAGTTATAATTAATATCTTTTTTTTATTCATCTTACATCACCCCTCAATATTGTTTCTTCCTTCTCTTTAATAACAGAATTATCATTTTTTACGCTCAAGTCCTAGGTTGATGTGTGATAGGCTTTGTATCGCTTATTGAAAAATGAAGATACCCCCTATTATTCCGAGTAAAATTGAAGCTACAAATCATTTGCTCAATTTATCCACTAAAGCATCTCTGATAGTGTAATTTTTCACTATTTTAGCATTTGGTCAATCGGTAATTATAATTCTATCTACATTTAACAGTTTATGGGGGTTGATATTTGAGCAGAAGAGTCATTTATAATAGGTAGTTTAGGTGCTATAAAGCCATGTGTTGGGCTGTAGAGCGATTGTGGAGCATAGAAAAGGACTTGTGTGTAGTAAGTAGTCATCATACACGCAAGTCCTATTCTTATTCAACTAAAGTTTCCCGTTAGCCATCCATGTAGCGCAAAACCAACGCTACACCACTGAGAATGAAAGATTATTACGTTCTTTCATGGGAGTTGAGTAGCGAAAAGCATTACTCAATTTTTATGAACAACGTGTAACTGCATGGTCAACATCTTTATTCTTTATTAAAACATTATTATCGTTATCAACCTGATAAATAATTTCTTCAGTATTTAAACATATGAACAAAGATTCCCTCAATTCATCATTCATATTTTCTTGGTGTGCAAATACAACAAATTCATCTTTGTCGACTTTTTGTTGATTACATGCAGTAACTAAACTTAGTAACAACATAAGTGCAATAATTGGTCTAAAGTTTTTCAATTTTCTATCCTCCTTGAAACTATATATTGGCAAACCTTTTCAACGCTCAAATTTCCCAATAAACAATCTAGAACTCTTTAATAAATGCATTTAGTATAAGACTCAAAATCGCTAATACAACACAAATATTTACAATGACTATACCAATTTTGTTATCATTTTTATCTTCCTTACGCTGTTGTTTTATCTTTCTATATAAACCTTGAACCTTTTTTTGCATTTGGGTTTTATCTTGCTTATTTTGGCTCAATCATTTCTCCTCCTTTTTCAATCATTATTTTTTCTAAATAAAGGTATTTCTTATGAAGAAAAATAACTTGGTGTTCATGATTAATTGCGATTCAGAAAATAACTTATTTGTTGATAAGCTAAATTGCTCCATTATTCAAATGAATGAATAATCAGTTATTTGGAATAGTGTAACATATTTACAAATGTTGGCGTAGGGAAGTGTATATGACTGATAAGAAAGATTGACTGCTATCTCGTAGCGATACGATAAGATCTTAACAGATTCAACTTTGAGTTAGCTTACAATAACGACCGTAGCACCTTGTACACGAGCTTGTGAGCGTTGATAGGGAAGAGGTTGAGTTATCTAATAGGTGCTACAAAGCCGTTTGTGGAGCTACAGCAGAGATAGAGATAGCATAACAAAAGGACTTGCATTATATGAAATTCAATCATAAACGCAAGTCCTATTCTTATTGAGATAAAGCACCCTTAGTGAAATAGAAAACTTTATTACCAATCTGATGCATCCTTACTATCACCAACTGTAAGATTAAATAAATTGGAATCTAGATTGTTATTGTCAACTGATTCAAAGAAAATTGATTTTACATCTTCCTGTATGGATTCAATAGCATCTTTATTTGTTAAGATATATTTCACCCGAATATCATCTTTTGAAAAAACTGCAAGCAACATTTGAAAATCATACCCTTTTTCTTTTAATTTGTTGTTTACCTGTTCAAAAAAGCCCCCCTCTTGATAAAGTAGGTTTGAAATTTCTTCTACTTCTTTTTGTTTCTTTTCATTTTCCGCTTGTATTTCAGGACTTATTGAAGGGGGGACTTCAGATATTTCTTCTTTGATTGAGGTGTTATTGATAAATAGAAAGGTTACAACAAATAAAATCACAATGGTTCCGATTAAAATGATTTTGCCCTTTTTTATTTTGTACACTTCCTTTTTTACTTTAAATATATGACTGTATATAAGGGTTTAAACCTACTTAAGATATTGAAATTAACTGTTCTATTGTTTAAATGACTGAATAATCAATATTATATTTAGATGGAACATATCCACAAATATTGGAGTGAGGTGAATGTGTATGGTTAACAAGAAAGATTGACCGTTACAGGCTTTTAGATGGGGTTAACGAGCCTATGAGTTTGAGAATGGATTAGAGAAATCATTTACACAGGTTGTCTGAATGAAGTTACAAAGCCATGAACGGAGCTGTAGGAGCGAGTATGTGAAAGTGTGAGAGCATAACAAAAGGACTTGCATGGAATTTTACGCATGAGTCCCTTAGCTTGATGTGTAAAGGTTATTGTTTCTGTAATAAAAAAGTGGTATTTATTTCTTATTTGTCATTTATATCGAATATCCTATACCAAGAAAAAATAATAGAAATTAGGCTAACACTAAAAAGTATGCTCCCAATAACTAAAAAATTATTTGTGTTTGATTGCATTACCAACTCATACTTCGATGTATCAGCTTCACCTTGTCTGTCTAACCAAATATCAGCTATGGCAGTTCCAAAACTAACACTAAAAAAACTTAATATTAATCCCACGATTCCTAGAGATGAACCTATAATGATTAGTTTTCTGTATTTTTCCATCTTTTTCTCCTATCTTTGGGCTTTAGTTAACTCATTGAAAAATCATTCTTAAATAAGATTATAACAGAGTGATATGGCGTTTTTGTTGGAAAATGGTAAATTTGCAACAAGTTAGATTGACCGTTATAAGAGTTGAAAAGCAACCTCTTAGAAGCGTGTAACGAGCCTGTGACAGTTGGAAGTGAAGCAGAGGATTCATTTACACAGGTTGTTTAACCATTATACAGAGCTATGTGTGAAGATACAGGAGCTACACTAGTTGATTGTGAAGGCATAACAAAAGGACTTGCATATATGAGGAATAATCATAAACACAAGTCCTATTCTTATTAAACTAAAGCTCTGTAGTTTAATTACTTTTTCTACGCTCGAATTCCCCAATAAAACAATCTAGAATTCTTCAATAAACGCATTCAGAAATAATATAAGATAAGTACTAAAATAGCTAATACAACACAAATATTTACAATGACTATTGCAATTTTATTGACATCTTTATCTTCTTTCTGCTGCTGTTTTATCTTTCTATATAAAACTTGAATCTTTTTTTGCATCTGTTTTCTATCTTGATTTTTTTGGCGCAATCATCTTTCCTCCTTATTCAATCACTAGTTTACCAAATCCAAACTAAGGTATTTCTTAAAGAAAAATAACTTGGTGTTCATGATTGAGTGCGTTTCAGAAAACAACTTATTTGTTGATATACTAAATTGCTCCGTTAGCCATCCATGTATCGCAAAAACCAGCGCTACATCACAGAAAATGAAAGATGATTAAGTTCTTTCATGGGAGTTGAATAATTGAATAATCAGTCGTTTGATTTAGTGTAACATATTTCCAAATTTTGATGTAGGATGAATGTGTATGGCTAACAAGAAAGATTGACTGTTACAAGAACTGAATAGCAAGCTCTTATAAGTATTTAACGAACCTGTGAGCGTTGATTGTGGAGTAGAGGAATCAATACAGGTTATCTAGTTGTTGATACAAAGCCATGTGAGAAGCTACAGGAGAGGTTGAGGAAGCATAACAAAAGGACTTGCATGTAATGAGGTTGAATCATACACGTAAGTCCTGTTCTTATTAAGCTAGAGCAACCTGTTAGCCATCCATGAAGCGTAAAAATCAGCACTGCACCACAGAAAATAAAAGAGGATTAAGTTCTTTCATGGGAGTTCAATAACTAATCTTACGCATAATTCCCTCGTAGGTGGGAATAGTTTTGATATTGAGGTAGGGTATCTTCCTATATAAATGTGACCTGTTGCACTCACACGAAATGGTGATAAGAACGAAACGATTAACCACATTTAGTAATGGTTATTCTATGTTAGTTAGGGTACAATTGAATCAGCGATGTACATAATCATAGAGGTATGGGATACACAATCCACACTGTGATTTACAATCCATAAAAACAACAACAAACGTTGATTTAACAACATTTCTGATAATCGCTAATGGGCGGTGGCTTCACCATCGATAATCCAAATGCAATCGCATCATGCGGCACGTCTTTCAAAACAGCAAAACGTGAAGGTACACCTGAGATTTGTGATTAATTAGCGTTTATCTAAAAATATTGGATGCATGATGAATCACAGCTAAAAGGTATGTACACAATCCCAAAAATAGATAATAACAACCCTAAATTAGGCTAAAAAGGGTTGTGAATAACGAGCTTCTTTGATTTGTCATGTTTTATACATGATAAATGAGGGAGGCTTTTTTTATTAATTGATTGGAAAGTTGAAGGGTATGTCCTTCATTAAATTATAATATGGTCACATTACATCAATAAAAGTTTATAATTTCTTTTCAAAGAAGGTTAAAGATAATTGTTCATTTACTGTAACTTCTTTAGTTTTTTCAAAGCCATTCTTTATATAGAATTTAACTGCAGGAGTGTTTTTCGAACCAGTTGCCACTTCTACTTTTTTAACAACAAAATTACTTATTACGAAATTTAAAAGAAGCTGGGCAATTCCTTTTCTAAAATGGTTCGGATGTACAATTAATCTGTGTATATCAGCAATATTGTCATCTACTACTTTTAATGATATTGCGCCACAAAGCTCTGTATTTTCATAATAACCAAAGAAAGTTTCTTCGCATTTTTGTAATGTATCAACGGTGTCTTTCAATGGAGGTATTTCATAGTAGCCGATTATTTTAGCTTCTACTTCATAAGATGGTATTTGAATAGATAATACTTCTTTAGCGTTATTTCTATTGCTAATGTCAATTAATTTAATCAATGTAACTCCTCCATTCTATTATTTTCCTAAATTTACGCTGGTTTTTTATAACAGAATATTTATTATATTGAAAATTATAACATGGCATATTGCGAATTGGTATCAATATAGTAAATGTGCAACAATTGAGATTGAACGTTATAGACAACGAAATGATGAACCAACTAAATTCACACTGTTATGATTGATAATCCATCAAAACATCAATAAACGTTGATATAACAGCATTTTTAAACAATCGCTAACAAGTGGTGGCTTCACCATCGACAATCCAAATGCAATTGTATCATGCGACAAGTCTTTCAAAACGGCGAAACGTGAAGGGACACCTGAGATTTGTGAGTAAACATAAATAAATTCCCCCTTTAGTTTTGGCTCTAAATAATCAGCTTCTTTGATTTATGATGTTGTAAAACAGTGTGAATGAGGGAGGCTTTTTTTACTTTAATTGATTATTTATTATTTTTAAATTAAATAGTAAAGGAGTTGAACCACCATTCGCAAATTTATCGTAACGTCAGGGGCTGTTATTTTAAATAAACAAAATAAAATACTTTTGAAAAAGGATCCTATTAGAGGATGGGAATTACCAGGTGGCTGTGTAGAAACAAATGAAACAATTAAAGAAACGGTTATTAGGGAAGTAAAAGAGGAAACAGGTATTGAAGTCGAAGTTATTAAATTTTGTGGTGTTTCACATGAAATAAAAAATAGTATTTGTAATATGTGGTGGCTAGGAACTCCTATTGGCGGGGAGCTACAAACGAGTTGTGAAAGTTTAGAGGTCGGATTTTTTGAGGTTGAGGAAGCGTTGTTATTAATAGAAAATGAAGATTTTAAACACGAAGTATTACATTGTTTAAATTGTGGAGTAGAACCTTTTTATATTTCTTTTTGAATATAAACTTCATTTAATATGAAATAAGCCACGATTATTTTTTCTAATCGTGGCTTATTAATGCACTAACAATTCACAGTCAGCAAAGTTTTGTTAATACATAATCATAAATTTCATCTGATGATTTATCAAGAGCTATGGAAAACTCTGAAAAAATGTTGTCTTGTAAAGATTGCAGTAATTTCTCTTCTTGGTTAGGGAATTTTTTTTCAGTAACGCTATATTCGAGCTTTTTTCGTAATAATGTGTTTAAAAGGTTTGCTTGTTTTTGGCGATTACCGGATTTAATTATTTCTAGATAAAATCTCGATCGATGAGTGCTTTGTTCAATCCATTCCACGCCAGGTGATGTGAATGAATGTAAAATTTTGAGTGCTTCTTCTTTTTTAATAATGCCTCTAAGCTGTTTTTTGGAATTGTCAATTGGGGTACGAATGATTAATTGTGGTTCATTTAGTGGTTGTAAAACGTAATAAGTTTTTGTAATATCGTTAAAAGTTTGTTCACAAATATCTTCAATAGAACAAAGTCCATGTGTTGAATAAATGACTACATCGCCAACATTATACATGTATATTCCCTCCAACAAACTTTTTTGTCAACTTAGTTGACTAAAGTAATTGTAAGCAATTTAAAGAAATTTGTCAACTTGATTGACGATTACTGTTGTTTTTTTGTATATTAATAACAAAAAATATGGAATGAGGGTGATCTAGCTGAAGGACGAATTGAAGAGTCGAGATGTAATTGATTTGTTGAGCGAACGTCACGAACTACTTCGACGACTTGTTGAAGAGAAGTGGAATAAACATCATAATATTTATATTTCAAACTCAGAATGGTGTATTTTGGGAAGAGTATATAAAAAGGAACTTATGATTTCAGAGGTAGCTAAGGATGTTGATTTTTCAAGACAAGCAACCCATAAATTTATTAAAAGTTTGGAAGCAAAAGGATTAGTGAAGGTTATCGATGTCGAACATAGTAAAAAACATAAAGCAATTCAAATGACTGAATTTGGTCAAGACTGTTTTGAAAAGAACGAATATTATAAAGCTGTGATTGTACAACAGCTGATCAATACTATTGGAGAAGATCAAGTGACCAAATTAAAAAAAATATTAAAGCTTAATTGGAATATGGAGCATTTGAAAGCATAAGATTCGTTGGATTTAGTGATGCAAACAAGTATATGAATGAAAAAAGTAATACACTATTTTTGGCAAGTAGACCAAATACTGATGCAAAAAAAGTTAGCAAGCCTCTCTCGTCCTATACGAAAGAGGCTCTTTGTGGCAAGGATATTAACTGCCGAGCGAAGAAAATGGGCTGTTATAATATCGATATCGAGGAAAATCTTGATGAGAAATCGAAAATAAGCAATTGTTTTTTTAGATTTTAACCCAGCTTTTTTTAAACAATAATAGTTACTCTACCTTCTCGCGCTCTATGAATGTAGCTCCATTTTCATGTGCTAAATGGTAAATGGCACTTTTTTCTTCTGTGCCAAATTGCCCGTTTTCTGCAATGACAAACTCTTCGTTATTTTTCGTTTGGAAATAATAAGTGCCTACTGTACCTATTTCATACTCATAAATGACTTCTTTAATATCCTGCCATTTATATGTGGTTTGATGATGAAATTCTTTGAAAACAATTTGTGTTTTCTGTATAGCGATATAATTAATAAGAGAAAAATAGCCTAAAACCAGACTGCTCACTATTACTATAATCGTAATCAAATAGGTGTATTTATTTCTTTTGAATTCAAGCATGATCAACGTTAAAATAATTAATGCAATTGCTAAGACAAGCATAGTGAGGTTGTTTGTTGGAGTGATTAGTACGATATTATCTCTACTAAAATAAAACGTTTGGGAAATAGCAAATGGCAATATGAAAACAATGATGGGTGATACTAAAAGTAACGCTATCGCTAAAATAAAAAGCCTTGCACTAGGTGATAGTTCGTTAAGCATAAACCTCCCCCTATTTTAGGTGTTTGAATATTCGGTTATTTCATCTGAGTGTAACATATTTATAAATAAGGATTACATAAGGCTCATTACCTAAAGTTGTGGATGACATTTGTTTAGACGTATGCCTTGAATATAAGTTGATTGGAGTGGAGACTGGACGCCCCGTCGGAACGGAAGTCAACCACACGTTATGGTGATGAGCTTACACGAATTTTATGACTAAGAGTATGAAGTAACCATAAAATTCTGAATTAATACTTCTATACATTGAAAATGAGCCGTTATAATATCGATATAGAGGTGAATGTTATGAGAAAAGATAGAGGAAAAGTTTGGTTAGGGGTTGCAGGGGTTGCTGTAAATGAGCTGGGTCAATGGCTAGTTGTCAAAAAAGCATATAGCGGTTTAAAGGGAAGATGGTCATTGCCTGCCGGTTTTGTTAATGCTGGTGAAACTGTGGATGAAGCGGTTGTACGTGAATTAAAGGAAGAAACGGGTATTGATTGTTGTGTATCTGGCTTAATCGGTTTTCGAACGGGTGTTATTCGTGGTGACATTAGCGATAATATGGCGATATTTTATTGTCGGATGAAAGATGAGCAGCAGCAGATTTACATTCAGGAAAATGAATTATTAGAAGCGAAATGGATGTACCCAAAGGAGCTTGCACAAGATGAAATGACATCAGTTATGTTAAAGGAAATGGCATCCAACCAATTTGAAAAGCATCAATTGGAAGGAATTGAAGGTATTAATCCAGGAGATATATTTGGATATTCCTCTTATAGATTGTTCTTTAAAAAATAAAGTGACAGAGGAAGTGGAAGAAAAAGTATGTAAGGGATGTACTTGTGGATTTTCCTAAATATGACGAACAAGCGAAATCAAGGATAAGTTCATTGAAAGCGCTGTAGTAATCATGTAAACTAATGAGAGGAAAACGGAGGTTATACATACATGGAAGGTCCAGTTTCAATAGTACAGTTAATCATTTCAATTTTGTTATTTTTCGTCATGTTCTTTGGTATCGGATTTTTATTGAATATGCTTCTGCGAATGACTTGGTTAATGGCGATTGTGTATCCAATTGTTGTTATATTTATTGTTGATGAGGTCAGCTTTTTTGATTATATTTTCAAACCAGGATCCGCATTTCCAGCTCTTTTAGATAAGTTACAAGCACTGCAATTTGTAGATATTGCAATCTTATCGGGTGGCTTTGCAGGTTCAATTGTAGCTGGAATTGTCATGATTTTTTTACGTAAAAGTGGATATCGAATGTTTTAACTTCTTTCAGCGGATGCCCAAACATCCGCTGATTTTTTTTTGAATGTTTCCGATAAATCGTGAAAAGTTTCCGATAAAACTCGAGATGTTTCCGATAAATCATAAAAGTGTTCCGATAAATAAAAAAACACAGCCTCAACAGGAGGATGTGTCCATTTTTTTTTTACAAAATAAACTGGTAGGTTATGATGGCGATAAAAATCCCGGTTAGTGCCCCAAAAAATACCTCGCTTCGTTTATGACCCAGCAATGTTTTTAGCTCTTCCATTTTTTCTTGCCCATCCATTTGTGGCCATTTTTTAAAATCGTGAAGCAGTATTTGAAAGTCCTTACGTAGTTGGTTTAAAACAGCTGCATGTTGACCTGCCTGATAGCGTACTCCACTCGCATCATACATGACGATAAATGAAAACATAGCGGCTACGGCAAAAATTGGGGAATCTAGCCCTGTTTCATAGGCAATAGAGGTTGTTAGTCCTGTTACGGAAGCGGAGTGTGAGCTAGGCATACCTCCAGTGGAAGTAATTAGTCCCCAGTTAATTTGTCTTGTCATTAAAAAATGAATAGGAATTTTTACAAACTGAGCAAAGAGAACTGCAAAGAGGGCAACGAGTAAAGGGGTATTTTGAAGTAAACTCATAATCATCACAACCTTCACTTATAATGCTTTTATTATACCATTCATTTTTTTCTAAAAGCCAAATATTACGTGTTTTCTGAAATTTAGGTATAATAAAGTATTGAATGGAGGAATTTACATGCATATTGAAAAAGAAGCAAAAACGTTTGAAACGATTTCTACTGAGGTGTTAGTAGTAGGAGTCACTAAACATCGTGAGCAAATGCAGGATTGGGCAAGTTTTTCTGCATTTTATGGAGAATCCCTTGATGCGTGGCTTGGTGCAGGGGACGTATCGACAGAGCTAAAAAAAATGACGAAATTGCCATTCTTGAAAGTTCACCCAAATCTTAAACGTATTATATTTGTTGGTTTGGATGAGCGTAAAAACCTAACGGAAGGCGATGTTCGTGCAGCTTTTGGATTGGTCGGCAAGGAACTTAGAGCCTTAAAAGTTAAAGAATATTCAATTTGGCTTGAATCGTTTACGACAGATGCTATTACTGTGGCAGATGTTGCGTTTTTAGCTGGTGAAGGAACAAGTCTTGGTTATTATTCAATTCCTCATTACAAAACAACTTCAAATGAAGTAGATAAGCGTATTGACGCGGTTCATCTTGTGACTACTGCCGATGACATAGATGAGGTAGTGGCAAGCTTTGAGGTTGGTGTTATTTATGCAGATGCAGTGAACGAAGCGCGTAGCTTAATCAATTTACCACCAAATCTACTTACAGCAACAGATTTAGCTAATTATGCAGAGAGTTTAGCAGTAGAGTATGATTTTGAAGTTGAAATTTTAGATAAAGCACAACTAGAAGAACTAGGTATGGGCGGTATTTTAAGTGTCAATCAAGGCTCCCATGAAGAACCTCGTTTAATAACATTAAAATATAAAGCGACTGAAGATTTCGACGATCCAATTGGCCTTGTCGGCAAAGGGGTTACGTATGATACAGGTGGCTATTCCTTAAAGCCAAGAGATGCAATGGTAGGCATGAAGGGCGATATGGGCGGTGCGGCAGCAGTACTAGGTGCTATGAAAATCATCGGTGAATTACGCCCTAATAAAAATGTTGTAGCAGTTATTGGCTCTACCGATAATATGGTATCTGGCACAGCGTTTAAGCCGGATGATGTTATTACGACATATAGTGGCAAAACGGTTGAGGTTTTAAATACCGATGCTGAGGGACGTTTAGTATTAGCAGATGCTACTACATATGCTAAGCAACAAGGTGCTACTTCCCTTATCGATGTTGCAACGTTAACAGGTGGAGTCATTACTGCACTTGGTATGGATAAAACTGGTGCACTGGCTAATGATGATGAATTCTTTGCGGATTTCATGGAAGCTGCACAAGAGACTGATGAGTTTGTATGGCGTATGCCTTTAACAGAAAGTGATAAAAAACGAATTCGTAAATCAGATGTCGCTGATTTAAATAACTCTCCAGGTCGTGATGGACATATGATCTTTGGTGGAGGCTTCGTTGGTGAGTTTGTTGGTGATACACCATGGATTCACTTAGATATTGCAGGGACATCAGATGCGATTGCAGTACATGACCTAGGCCCAAAAGGTGGTACAGGTGTAATGGTACGTACACTAGCAAACTTTGTGCAACGTTTAGGAGAAGAAAAATAGAGTAGGCGATATACATGTGAGATATGTATCTTCCTTCATACGATAGAGTAAAAAGGGAGGAAGCATATGCCATTTTTCGGAGGTTATCCAGGAGGAGGCTTTTGGACATTCGGTGCGCCGTTTTTTGGAGGGTTTTTAGGAGGTTTACTAGGAACGCAATTTAATCAATATCCATACTATCCTAGCTATCGACCATATCCACCGTACCCACCATACCCACCATATCCACCATATAGACGGCCTCGTTATCGACCGTATTAATTCGAAAAAAATAAAGATCGATCAACACAAAAATTGCAAACCAGCTGTCGGTAACAATATCGACAGCTGGTTTTTTCCTTTAATAATAATTGTAGCCATTTTAATATTTCCTAAATAAATTAAGTAAATAACATTTATTTGGAAATGACGAAAAATTAAAGGCGTTTTGTAATCGAATGAAAATTATTAACTAAGTATTAAAAAAATTGTTGACAAGAATACACCTAATTGTTTATTATTCTTATTACATTACTAAGGATTAAAAACGAAGCTGACTAGTAAACTAGAGGCTCTTATTATTCACAGGTACTGCTATGCCTATGGATAATTTGAGTCTCTTTTTATCTTCATTCAGAGAAAACTACTATCTCTAAAGGTGAGGAGATGAATACGGGGGTGGTTCCATTTCAGCATGTGTCCAAACACAATTCAAAATCCGGACGCAATTACGCCAAGGCGAAATTGATCTCTATCTATCAAGAGACGAGAAGGAGTGAAAACAAATGGGGAAAGTTTTTATAGTAGGTGCTGGTCCTGGCGATGTTGATCTTATTACTGTAAAAGGATTACGGTGTATCGAATGTGCAGATGTCATTCTGTATGACAGACTCATCAATAAAGAGCTATTATCTTATGCAAAACGAGAAGCTAAGCTCATCTTTTGCGGTAAGCTACCTCAGCAACATGCCATGATTCAAGAACAGATAAATCGATCACTTGTCAGCTATGCACAGCAAGGATTGGTTGTCACGAGATTAAAGGGAGGTGACCCATTCGTTTTTGGCAGAGGAGCTGAGGAGGCAGAGGTATTAGCACAGCATAATATTCCTTTCGAAATTGTACCAGGTATCACTTCAGGGATAGCAGCGCCAGCCTATGCAGGGATTCCCGTTACACATCGTGATTTAAGCTCAAGTTTTGCAATGGTCACTGGACATATGCAAGAGGGCAAGGACGATGCAATTCGATGGGAAAGTCTTGCAAAAGGGATTGAGACAATTGCGATTTATATGGGGGTCGGTAATCTTCCCTATATCCGTCAGCAGCTACTCAAGTATGGGTGTGACGAAGAAACACCGGTAGCACTCATCCATTGGGGCACATTTTCTCAGCAAAAAACAGTCACTGGTACTTTAGCCAATATTGAAGATATAGTGCAGCAAGAAAATATTCAAAATCCAAGCATAATTGTAGTGGGAAAAGTTGTTGCTTTAAGGGAACAAATTCAATGGTTCGAGCAAAAGATTCCACAGCTTAAATTGGCGGAAAATTCTGTGTAAGGGTGTGGGTTCATGCAAGCCATTTTATATATCGCTCATGGTAGTCGTGTAAAGGCGGGAGTGGAGCAAGCGGTTACCTTTCTAAAGAGCGTACAACAGGAGATTGAGATACCAATCCAAGAAATTTGTTTTTTAGAACTCGCGGCGCCAACTATTGCTGAAGGTATAGATAGTTGTATTAAACGAGGGGCTACAGCTATAGCCGTCATGCCTATTTTATTATTAGCTGCTCAGCACGCAAAGCATGATATTCCAAGTGAGATTGAGAAAGCAAAAAAACAGCATCCACAAGTGCGCTTTACATACGGTGAACCGCTTGGTGTCCATGAACTATTAATTGATACACTACAGACTAGAATTTTAGAAGCAAGGTTACCTACTAACAATGCAAGTGTTTTACTTATAGGTCGTGGGAGTAGTGATCCTGCAGTAAAGAGTGATTTAGCCAAAATTGCAACTAGATTACGTGATAAATATGCTTATGAAGCTGCAGACACATGTTTTTTATATGGAACGGGTCCTACGTTGGAAGATTGGCTACAGCAAGAGAAGAATGGGTCCAATCAAGTATTTATAGTACCGTATTTATTGTTTACTGGGATTTTGCGCCAAAGCATAACAAGACGATTACAGGTCTATGAAAACAATAATATTATTTTATGTGAAAGTTTAGGCTATGACGACAATGTAAAGAAAGTTTTAGTGGAACGTATTTATCAATTACTACAATTGAATGAGGAAGGTGTTTGTAATGGTAGATAAAAGGACTGAAAATATAAATCTAGCATTAGATCATGTCCGCCAAATTTTAAATACGATGAATCATGGATCCATTACATTGATTGTACAAAATTCCTACGTGGTCCAAATTGAAAAGAAGGAAAAAATACGACTCCGATAATTTTATATTGGTTAAAGTATAGCGTCGGTCTAGTATGTTCAACCCTACATTATGGTGATGAGCTCAAATTCAGACAAATTACTAAGAGAAGAAAATGATACGAATACGTGAGGTGGCAAGATTGAAACTGCAAGTAATAAACAGTCCATTTAATGAGGAGCAGGTAAAGCTGTTAAATGAGTTGCTTCCTAAACTAACAGGAGAACAGAGGATTTGGTTAAACGGCTATTTAAGTGCTCCACTAGCAACTATTGATGCCATTGTTGAAGAAGAAAAGCCGACAGTAAAACCAATCACCAAAACAGTGACCGTTTTATATGGATCACAAACAGGCAATAGCCAGGGGTTAGCTGAAAAATACGCCTCAGCATTGAAAGACAATGGAGTTGACGTAACAATCTCATCGTTAGCAACGTTTAAGCCAAACAATTTAAAAAAGGTAACAAATCTTTTACTCATTGTTAGCACACATGGGGAAGGGGACCCACCTGATCAAGCGATTCAGTTCTACGAATTTTTGCATAGTAAGCGTGCTCCAAAGTTAGAGCATCTTCATTATTCAGTGTTAGCTTTAGGCGATAGCTCCTATGAGTTTTTCTGTAAAACAGGAAAGGATTTTGATGAGCAGTTTGCCAAGTTAGGGGCAACCCGAATCGTCCCTCGCACAGATTGCGATGTAGATTATGATGATGTGGCAGCACAATGGTTCTCAGCTGTTCAGCGGGAATTGCTTCAACAAACGGATATAGCTACTACGTCTACTACACAAAATCAGCCAGCACAAGGAGACACTACATATTCTCGTAAAAATCCGTTTTATGCTGAAGTACTTGAAAACATTAATTTAAATGGCCGCGGTTCAAACAAAGAAACACGTCATATTGAATTATCAATCGAGGATGCAAATTTTCATTTCGAACCAGGGGATAGTATTGGGATTCAACCAGAAAATGATGAAAAACTAGTCGATGCTTTAATAACAGCCTTACAGTTTGATCCACAAACTGAAGTAAACGTATTTGAAGAAACACTGCCATTAAAGAATGCATTACAAAAGAAGCTAGAAATAACAGTTCTATCTAAGCCGTTGTTACAAAAAATGGGTGCCTTTACGGTGCATCAAGAATTTACAAAGCTACTTGAAGACACGAGTGCCTGGAAAGACTATGCAAAAGGAAGAGATTTGCTCGATGTTGTAGAAGACTTTGCACCATTTACATGGGATGCACAGCAATTGGTTAATTTACTGCGTAAAATTCCGGCGCGACTTTATTCAATTGCTAGTAGTCAGAAGGCAAACAGTGAAGAGGTACATTTAACAATTGGGAAAGTAAGCTATGAGACAAATGGACGACAACGTCTTGGCGTTTGTTCTGGTAGCGTTGCAGAGCGTGTACAAATTGGTGATTCATTACCAATATATGTTCATAAAAATCCGAACTTTAGATTGCCAGAGCATGAGGACACACCGATTATTATGATTGGAGCCGGTACAGGTATCGCTCCGTACCGTGCATTTTTAGAGGAGCGTGAGGAACTAGGTATCGAAGGAAAAGCGTGGCTGATTTTGGGTGATCAGCACTTCGTCACAGACTTTCTTTATCAAACAGATTGGCAGCGTTGGCTTGCTTCAGGCACACTAAGTCAAATGCATGTCGCCTTCTCCCGTGATACAGATAAAAAAATATATGTACAACATAAAATTGAGGGAAATGCTGCGGACTTTTATGAATGGCTAGAACAAGGAGCTGTCATTTACGTTTGTGGTGATAAGAAATCGATGGCGGCTGATGTTGATGCAACAATACATCGCGTCATTGAGCAGCAAGGGCAAAAAACGCCAGAGGAAGCAAAAGCCTTTGTCAATGAACTTAAACAACAGAAACGCTATCAACGTGACGTTTATTAACTTCTTTCGGCAAATGTTTTATGTAGCGAAAGTAATGCGTAAGCTACAATTCTGCCGAGGCATAATTGATTAAAGGAGCGATAACAAATGACTGAAAAAATTGTTTTACCTCCACAACTAGGAAAACCTAGTGATGTAGAGCGTATTAAGAGCGATAGTAATTATTTACGTGGAACACTTGAACGTACGATGAATAATCCATTAAGCTCAGGTATTCCAGAGGATGATAACCGTTTGATGAAATTCCATGGTAGTTACTTACAAGATGATCGTGATCTTCGGAATGAACGCCAACGTCAAAAGCTAGAGCCAGCTTATCAATTTATGGTGCGTGTACGAACACCAGGAGGGGCAGCCACACCAGCACAATGGCTAGTAATGGATGACATGGCGAGAAAGTATGGCAATGGCTCCTTAAAATTAACAACACGTCAGGCATTCCAAGTGCATGGGATATTAAAATGGAATGTCAAAAAATATATGCAGGAAATTAATGAGGTATTATTGGATTCTCTCGCTGCCTGTGGGGATGTAAATCGTAATGTGATGTGTAATGTGAATCCAAACCAATCCGCATTACATGAGGAAATTTATAACTGGTCCGCAAAATTAAGTGAGCACTTACTACCTAGAACACGAGCATACCATGAGCTATGGCTGGATGGTGAAAAGGTAGTCGATAGTCAGGATGAAGAAATTGAACCTATATACGGTGCGCAATATTTGCCGCGTAAATTTAAAATTGGTATTGCTATTCCACCAAGTAACGATGTGGACGTATTCTCCCAAGATATTGGACTTATTGCCATTGTTGAGGATGATCAGTTAGTAGGCTTTAACGTGGCAGTTGGCGGAGGAATGGGTATGACACATGGTGATCATGAAACATATCCCCAGCTCGCTCGCGTAATTGGTTTTATTACTCCTGATAAACTATTGGAAACAGCGGAGAAAATTATTACGATTCAGCGCGATTATGGGAATCGTTCAGTGCGTAAAAATGCACGTTTTAAATATACAATTGATGCTAGAGGACTTGAATGGTTTAATGATGAACTGACGCGTCGTCTAGGCTGGGACATCCAACAAGCTCGTCCATTTACCTTTGAGCGTACAGGTGATGAATATGGATGGATTAAAGGTGCAGACGACAAATGGCACTATACATTATTTATTCAAAATGGCCGTATTAAAGACTTTGAAAATTATGAGCTTCTAACAGGATTACGTGAAATTGCTAAAGTGCATACGGGTGATTTCCGCTTAACACCAAACCAAAATTTAATGATTAGTAATGTAACATCACAAAAGAAGGAAAAAATCGCTGCTATTATTGAGCAATATAAGCTTTCAGATGGTGCGCACTATTCTGCATTGCGTCGTAATTCGATTGCTTGCGTTTCATTACCAACATGTAGTTTAGCGATGGCAGAAGCGGAGCGTTACTTGCCTTCTCTAATTACAAAAATTGAAACAATCATCGATGAGGCAGGCTTAAACGATACAGAAATTGTTATTCGTATGTCAGGCTGTCCGAATGGATGCTCACGTGCGGCAATGGCTGAGATTGGCTTTATCGGTAAAGGCCCAGGGAAATATAATTTGTATTTAGGAGCAAGCTTTACTGGTAATCGTCTCAATAAAATCTATCGTGAAAATATTGGGGAAGAGGAGATTTTAGCAGAGCTTCGTCCGATCCTTCTGCACTATGCAAAGGAACGTTTAGAGGGTGAACATTTCGGAGACTTTGTAATTCGTGCAGGTTATGTAACAGCTGTTCACGACGGGCGAGATTTTCATAATTAACCCGTTAATCGCTGTGAACTGACAATTCCATGATCACTAACCTTAAGCTAATTGATTCTAAACATTCATCAATATATTCACGACATAGCTCCATCTGCACGATAAGTTCAAGCAAGTAGATATGGCTTATTTAACGAGAACGATGCCAGGGTTGTTTCAATGTGGATTTCGTGGGGATGTTCGCGCATTAAAAAATGAATTTTCTTATAAAACCTAGTTGTCTGCTAGGTGTACTTAGTATATCTTGGTGATAAGAGGGAATATTGTAGAACGAGGTAGCTAATACCATCGTTTCATAATAAGCTGGCTAGTCAAACTAGAGGCGTTTTAACAAAGGCATGTCTATTACGATGTCTTTCGTTAGAACGTCTTTTTTCGTTCGAGGGGGATTATTATGTTAACATATGCAACTTGGCATGAGCCAACAATGGATTTTAATGTTGATGAAACTTATAAAGCTGCACTGGAGGTTTTACAGTGGAGCTATACTGAATACGGAGAGGATATCGTCTATGCATGTAGCTTTGGGATTGAAGGAATTGTCTTGATTGACCTTATTTCAAAAGTGAAGCCTGATGCTACGATTGTCTTTTTAGATACAGATGTTCATTTTAAGGAAACATATGAAACGATTGACAGAGTAAAAGAAAAATATCCGCAGCTTAACATAATTATGCAAAAATCAGCACTTACATTAGAACAGCAAGCAGCACAATACGGCGAAGAACTATGGAAGTCTAATCCAAATAAATGCTGCGAAATTCGCAAAATAAAGCCACTACATGAAGCGTTAGCAGGTGCAAAAGCTTGGATTTCAGGCTTGCGTCGTGAACAATCATCAACCCGACAAAATACAAACTTTATCAATCGTGACGATAAATTTAAGTCGATTAAAATTTGTCCACTTATTCATTGGACATGGAAGGATGTTTGGCGATATGTTTCAAAGTTTAATTTACCTTACAATCCTTTACACGACAGAGGTTATCCAAGCATTGGTTGTGAGCACTGTACAAAACCAGCATTTACGATGGATGATTTACGTTCAGGGAGATGGCAGGAATCTGGTAAAACCGAGTGTGGTTTACATGAATAAAGGGGTTTTGTCATGCTTGAATATGTTGCGATAGCGATTAGTTTATTTTTTGCGATGAATATAGGGGCCAGTGGAGCGGCAGCCTCAATGGGGGTTGCTTACGGTGCAGGTGCCATCAAAAAAGCTTGGCAAGCATTGTTAATTTGTTCAGTGGGTGTTTTTAGTGGGGCTGTGCTTGGTGGTGGAGAGGTAGTAAAAACAATCAGCTCAGGGATAATGCCGCAGGAGTACATTACTGTAAAGATTGTCATAATTATTTTGATTTCTGCCACAAGCTCACTATTCCTTGCTAATCTTTTGGGCATCCCACTATCGACGAGTGAAGTAACAGTGGGAGCAGTTGTAGGTGTTGGGATTGCCTATAAAGTGTTATATGTAAAATCATTGCTTGTCATCATTTCATTTTGGGTCATTATTCCGATTATTGCGTTCGTTATAGCACTTGTCTTTGGTAAGTGGCTATATAAATTACGAGGCAAGGGCTTGTTAAAGGATCGACCGATATTAACGATTCTTCTTGTCTTTGCCGGATTTTTCGAAGCATTTTCAGCAGGGATGAATAACGTAGCAAATGCAGTTGGCCCTCTTGTTGGTGCAGGAGTGATGGGCGTAACAAGTGGAATATGGCTTGGTGGGGCATTTGTGGCGCTCGGTGCTATGCTACTAGGAAAACGAGTACTTGAAACAAACGGTAAAAAAATTATGCACTTTGAGAAGCCAGAGGGGATATTGATATCGAGTACAGGAGCACTCCTTGTCGGTATTAGCTCTATTTTTGGGCTTCCCGTGCCGTTAACACAAGTAACATCCTCTTCCATCATCGGGATGGGGATGGCCAAAAACGGTAAACAAATTTTTCATAAGTATATCGTGAAAAAAATAATCCGTATTTGGATTGTCTCCCCAATTTTTTCTTTAGTCATTTCTTATTTTTTAGTACAGCTATTCTTAGAGAAAGATATCTATGCCATCGTATTAACTGGCAGTATTATTGTCGGAACGCTTGGTGTCATTAGCTTAATGCGAACAATGCGTGAAGAAGAGCGCTCAATATATGACGCAGGTGAAGGTATTTAATGGGAGTCAATTAAATCAGTGTGGAACCCCAATCAATGCGCATATAAACATTAGGATGGATAAAAATGGTTAATCAACACATCTGCTTAAATATAAAACAAAGTAATTTAATAAAAATAGGAGGAGATTTTGATGAGTTTACAACCACATGGTGGACGATTAGTGCAAGCTTTCAATCCAGAGAAGGATGTAACACAAATAAAAAAAGTTATTGAACTTGATGCCATTTCACTTAGTGATTTAGAGTTAATTGCTATCGGCGGTTACAGTCCAATTGAAGGTTTTTTAACGCAGGAAGATTATGAATCCGTTGTTGAGCATACACGTTTAGCATCAGGCGTGGTGTGGAGTATTCCGATTACACTACCTGTAACAAAGGAAGTAGCGGCAACATTACAGTCTGGCGATGAGGCAAAATTAGTTTATGGTGATGCTGTTTATGGCGTTATCGAAGTTGTTGATATTTATGAACCGAATAAGCGGAAAGAGGCATTACTAATATATGGAACAGAGGATTTAGAGCATCCTGGTGTTAAAAAGCTGCATGAACGTCCAAGTATTTATGTGGGCGGCAAAATTACATTAGTAAAACGTCTTGAGCAAAAGTTTTCCGCCTATTCATTTGATCCGATTGAAACACGTCATCTGTTTGCAGAAAAGGGCTGGAAAACGATTGTTGGCTTCCAAACACGTAATCCGGTACACCGGGCACATGAATATATTCAAAAGGCGGCACTTGAAACAATTGATGGATTATTTTTAAACCCGCTTGTTGGGGAAACGAAATCAGACGATGTGTCAGCTGCAATTCGTATGGAAAGCTACGAGGTTCTACTTAAAAATTATTATCCTGAAAATCGCGTGCAATTAGGCGTATTTCCAGCCGCAATGCGTTATGCAGGACCAAGGGAAGCCATTTTCCATGCACTTGTACGAAAAAACTATGGCTGTACGCACTTTATCGTTGGGCGTGACCATGCGGGTGTTGGTGATTACTATGGCACATATGATGCACAAAAAATCTTTGAAAAATTTTCTGAAGATGAATTAGGGATTGTTCCGTTAAAATTTGAGCATAGCTTCTATTGTAACAAATGTGAGGGCATGGCAACGACGAAAACTTGTTCTCATGATAGCTCAGCACACGTCATTTTATCGGGTACTAAAGTTCGTGAAATGTTACGTAATGGTGAAGTGCCACCAAGTACATTTAGTCGTAAAGAGGTTGTTGATGTACTGATTAAAGGAATGCGTAAGGAGGTTTTAAAGTGAGTTCGAACATCGTTTGGCATGAAGCATCCATTACGAAAGAGCAGCGTCATACACAAAATAAACATCAAAGCTTTATTTTATGGTTCACTGGTTTATCGGCTTCAGGAAAATCTTCTGTGGCGAATGCCTTCGCTCACCGGCTCTTT
The DNA here is from genome assembly GCF_054062295.1 of Lysinibacillus sp. TE18511. Classification (NCBI taxonomy): domain Bacteria; kingdom Bacillati; phylum Bacillota; class Bacilli; order Caryophanales; family Bacillaceae; genus Lysinibacillus; species Lysinibacillus sp. TE18511. The sequence continues at coordinate 28,486 of NZ_JBSSFD010000005.1, read as the reverse complement.
GAACGTGGCAATCAAGCATTTGTCTTAGATGGTGATAACGTTCGTCATGGCCTGAATAAGGATTTAGGATTTGACGAAGCAGGCCGGAAGGAAAATATTCGTCGCATCGGAGAAGTTTCTAAGCTTTTTGTAGAAAGTGGTCAAATTGTATTAACAGCTTTTATTTCTCCTTATAGGGAAGATCGTCAAGTTGTACGTGAGCTGGTAGAAGAAGGAGAATTTATAGAGGTATATGTGAGGTGCTCTGTAGAAACGTGTGAAAAGCGTGATCCAAAGGGACTTTATAAAAAAGCACGGAATGCAGAAATCCCAAACTTTACAGGTATTAGTGCGCCTTATGAAGAACCAGCAAATCCAGAAATTATTTTAGACACAGAACGTTATTCCATTGAAGAATGTGTAGACCGGCTCACAGACATTTTAACTTCAAAAGGATATATTTAATAAAAATTGCTTTCTTAAAGAATCTGCTTGCTTTTGATGAAGCAGATTTTTTTTGTGAGAAATTTTTGGCTCATCACCATAACGTGTGCTTGATTTCCGTTCCGACTGGGCGCTTAGCCGCTGACGCTTCGCTTTCGCGCAGATAAAACATTTGTTGCTGACGCTTCACTTTCGCGCAGATAAAACATTTGTTGCTGACGCTTCACCTTCGCACAGAGCATAGCCTCTGGGGGCGTTTGATGAGCCGCTTGGGCCTACACGATGTAGGTCACGAAGGCGTTATCACAGGACGTGATGCTCTTAGCCTTCGTTCCTCTATCGCTAATCTCCAAGGAGTCGCCCAGTCGGAACGAAGATCAACTAATATAAAGGACATATATTTTAAAATGTCATCCACAACTTTTGGTTATGGTCCAAATTTTTCTATTTTTATAGAGTTATTCCATTTGTTGTGAGATGATTTAATTATCAAATGTTATAGGAGATGAAAAAAATGAGCATACATATTCAATTACTAACCAAAGATGACGTGAACCCGAAATTATTAAATGAAATAGTGGAACTGTGGAATGAAAATGCCAAAGAAACGGCAGATAGTGAATTAGAGAAGAGTGAAAGACAAGGTATTCAAGAACAGCTAGAACAATATATTCAATCAAAATATGGGGTTATTTATATCGCAACTAATGACAACAATCAAATTATTGGTTTTGGAATGGCTTCGATAAAAAAAGATTTAATTTATGATATGAACTATGGCCAAATAGATGAAGTTTATGTAATACCTACTTATAGAAGACAGAAGGTTGCTAAACGTCTAGTAGATGATTTAGTGAATTGGATTGACGAAGAGCACGATACGTCTGTAATAAATGTTTATGTAGATTTAGAAAATGACTTAGCATTAAACTTTTGGGAAGGGATCGGATTAGAAAAAGAGTTTTTTATGCTATCAAGTAATTAAAAAATAGCCAATGAAGTCTAGATGATTTCATTGGCCATATGTTTTAGATAAGTTATTTAATGCCTTGTTCTTTTTTCATTCGATCAATTTCAGGCCCGAGATCGTCACGTACTGTGCCTTTCCAAGGCTTTACGCCAGCGATGTATGAGGAGCGGGTCATAATATGTCCTCCAACAGGACCTGTAATGAACAGGAATAATATACCTAGCAAAATGCGGGGATTGAAGTGATCTTCAATCAGCCAAAAGTGAAAGAATACGCCAATGAGTACGCACATGACACCGAGCGTTGCACTTTTTGAAGCAGCGTGAGCACGTGTGTATAAATCAGGTAAACGGATAAGACCGATGGCTGTCACGACAATAAATAGCACCCCTATAGAAATGAAAAAGATAACTAAACTATTAGCGAGAATTGTCACGTTTAATGATATCTCCTTTCTCTATGAATTTAGAGAATGCAACAGTACCGATAAACGATAATATCGCTAACAATAATATAATTTCAAGGAAGAAGCTTGTTTCAACCAATATTGAAAACAGTCCAATTAGCGAGATTACTGACACACCTAATGAATCCAATGCTACAACACGGTCAGATGCAGAAGGACCTTTAACCATTCGATAAACGACTGCAATCATCGATAAGCAAATCACTACAATCGCAGCAATAATAAACGTTGTCATGATTTACTCACCTCCAAAATTGCTTGCTCAAATGAATCTCGAATTGCTGCAACCGCTTCATCGACATCGCTAATATCGATTGCGTGTACAAATAAAGTTTTTGCATCATCTGATACATGCACTACTACTGTACCAGGCGTTAAAGTAATAAGACTCGATAATAAAGTAATTTCCCATTCTTGTGTTAAAACAGTCGGATAGGCAAAGAATGCAGGCTGCATATCCAACTTTGGCTTTAAGACCACTCGAAGAACTTGAATATTCGCTAACACTAATTCCTTTAAAAAGAGTAAAGTTAGCTTAATAATTGCCCAGATACGGTAGACGTAAAGACGTGTGGTAAAAAATCTACGCATAATAATGATCAATATAATACCGAGAATGAACCCAACAATAAAGCCTGTTGCTGTGAAATTAGAAGAAAGGAACATCCAGACGAAGGCAAGTACAAAATTTAAAATAATTTGAAATGCCATAACTCTAATCCTCCTTCAATACAGCATCTATATAAATAGATGGATCATTTAAAAGTTTTGCGGCATCGTCCATGAATGGTGTAATCCATTCAGATCCAACACCATATGCTACGGTAATGAGCACTAAAAGGACAGTAGGTACAAACAGTGTATGATAAACTTTTTTATCGACAGTACCCTTTGTTTCTTTTTCTTCACCCCAGAAGGCATAAAGGAAAATACGAATAACAGACAATAAAACGAGGAGTGATGAAGCTAAAATAAATATACTACTCCACATACTACCTGCCTCAAAACCACCCTGGACAATCAAGAGTTTTCCGACAAAGCCACTAAGTGGGGGAATTCCTGCTAAACCCAATGCAGCAATTAAATAGCACCAACCAAGAGCAGGATAGTTCTTCATAAGACCGCCCATTTTTCGTAAATCAGATGTGCCGGTAATGTAGATGATTATACCGATCAACATAAAGAGTGCTGCTTTAATAAGCATGTCATGAATTAAATAAAACATTGCCCCCTTTAGAGCAACCTCATTCATTTGAGATACACCGAATAAAATAACACCTACAGCAATGACGATGTTATATATAATGATGAGCTTAACATCGTGATAGGCAAGTGCGCCAATACAGCCTGCAATAATTGTTGCAATTGCTAATGCCATTAGTAAATCATGTGTATACGATAAATCATGAACAAAGAACAAAGTATATGTTCGAGTAATCGCGTAAATACCGACCTTTGTTAGTAGTGCACCAAATAGCGTTAACACGGGTATAGGTGCTGCCGCATAAGATGTTGGAAGCCAGAAGTATAGCGGGAAAATAGCCGCTTTTAACCCGAATACCATTAAAAATAGTACAGCTATAACAGTAATAATGCCTGGTTGATCGATTTCAGCAATTTTTACTGCAATATCTGCCATGTTTAATGTACCTACTACAGAGTAAAGGAAGGCAACTGTAATAACGAATAATGCAGATGAAATAACATTGATTAAAATATATTTAATGGAACCTTTAAGCTGCCCTTTTTCGCCACCGAGAACGATGAGTAAATACGAGGCCATTAACAATACTTCGAAGAACACGAAAAGGTTAAAAATATCGCCTGTCGTAAATGCCCCGTTAACCCCAGTTAAAATAAACATGATTCCAGGGTAATAAAAGAAGCGTTCACGTTCCTTTGTGATGGAACCAAAGCCATACCAAACAACAAAGAAGGTGATAAGCAGCGTTGTTGTGACAAGTAGTGCAGACACCATATCTGAAACCATCGTAATGCCATATGGCACAGGCCAATCCCCGAATGTCACCTTTTGAATACCATCATTTTTCACCTTTATAAGCAGTGAAATGGCTGATATAAGTGCAAGTCCTATACCAAGTAATGCGAATGAACGCTGGTATTTTAAATTCTTTTGCCCAAACATTAAAATCATGCCGAAGAAGAACGGAATGATAATTGGTAGTAGAAGGAAGTTATTCATCCTCATCACTTCCTCTCATTAAGCTTATATCATCTGTTTCGAGCTCCTGATAAGAACGGTAAGCAAGTACAAGGAAGAACGCTGTTACCCCAAAGCTAATAACAATCGCTGTTAAAATTAGCGCCTGTGGTAAAGGGTCTGCAAATGTTTTCGCCCCTTCTTTTAAAACAGGGGGTGCTTCACCGCCAAGTCCACCCATCGTTAAAATGAGAAGATGGGCACCATGACTTAAAAGACCTGTCCCAATAATAATGCGCAATAAACTTTTAGATAAGATTAAATAAACCGCTGCCATAAACAGAAAGCCGATGACAAACGCCATAATTATTTCCATTATTCATCCTCCCCAATTGTTTGAATAATGGTCATCGTAACGCCGACAACAACCAAATAGACACCGCTATCAAAAAGCATAGCCGTGTGTAATGACTGTTTGCCTAGAAGCGGTAAATCGAAATAATCAAAGAAATGTGTAAAAAACGGTTCGCCCAAAAACATAGGGAAAGCGGCTGTTGCAAAGGCTAGTAGTAAACCTATTGCTGTTAAATACGTATAATTTATTGGTAATACCTTACGAACCGTATTTAAATCAAAGGCAAGGACTAAGAGCACAATGGCACTCGATGTTAACAGTCCACCTACAAAGCCGCCCCCAGGAGTATAATGTCCAGCAAGAAAAATATGAATGGAGAAGAAGAAAATAATGAAGAATACAATTTTTGCTGTAAATTGTATAATTACATCATTTGTTTTCATGTGATTTCTCCTTTCTATTCATGCGTAGCTTGATCATTGCTAAAATGGCCATCCCAGCAATAGCTAGCACTGTAATTTCAAATAATGTATCAAAGCCACGATAGTCTACTAAGATAACATTGACAATGTTTCCACCGCCGGCTTTTGAATAAACTGTTTCCTCGTAATACTTCGAAATAGTTGGAATCAATTTTTGTGATTGTGCAGACAGCGCTACAAGAGTGACCATAACACCGACTGCAATTGAAACAATCGCGCGATTTAATTGGAATCTCATACGTTCTTCTCGTTTGCCAAGCTTAGGCAGATGATAAAACGCTAGTAAAAATAGTGCTACAGAAATCGTTTCAATGACAAGCTGTGTTAATGCTAAATCAGGAGCATTAAAAATAACGAAGAATAATGCCACTGTGTAGCCGACAGCGCCAAGACCTATAATGGCTGTTAAACGTGACTTTGCCAAAATTGTAATGGACGTTCCAATGACTAAAACTACAACTAAAATGATTTCGTAAGGACGAATAGGAGCAGTGTCTTGGAAGGAAACTGTAAAAGCATCTTTCACAAATAAAGAACCTATAACAATTGCTGCAATGCTACTAAACATATATAGCAGGTAGTGACGCATAGAGCCTGTCATATAAAGACGTGATACACGATTTAACCCAACATCTAGTCCGAGCATAATTTTGTCGTATGCATTATTTAATGTCAAAGCTCGTGGGAATTTTTCATAGATGCTCTGCCATTTCGGTAATGCTACAAACAAGAGAACCCCAATAATCACTATGCCAATTGTCATGAGTAATTCAGGTGTAATTCCATGCCAAGCTGACACATGAATATCAATATCCTTTGGTGAATCATATAAGAATGGTTGAATAGCTTGTACTGCTGGTTTTACAAAAGTATCACCAACAAAGTTTGGAATAAAGAATATTGTTACGACTAATGCTGCTAAAATCATTGGCGAAATTAGCATGCCAATTGGTGCCTCATGTGGTTTATGAGGTAATTTCTCTGGTGTATATTTACCAGTAAATGTTCTAAAGACGAAATAGAAACTATAGATAAATGTGAAAATACTAGCAACCCAAGCGATAATAGGGAAGAGTGCTCCCCATGTATCAAAGCCGAAAAATTCGAAATTTTGAAGTGCAAGCATTGCTGTTAAAAACATTTCCTTACTTAAGAAGCCATTAAATGGTGGTAGACCAGCCATTGATAAGCTTCCGATTGCTGCGACTGTGAAACTAAGCGGCATAATACTCATTAAACCACCGAGTTTACGAATATCACGCGTACCTGTTTCATGATCGACAATACCTGCAATCATAAATAAGCTACCTTTAAACGTCGCATGGTTTATAAGGTGGAAAATCGCCGCAAAAGCAGCAAATTTAATAGAATCTGTTGCTCCATTGCCATGAAACGCTACGGCACTAGCTCCAAGCAATGACATAATAAGTCCAAGCTGACTCACGGTAGAGAATGCAAGAATTCCTTTTAAATCTGTTTGCTTCACTGCAAAGAAAGATCCCCAGAATAAAGTTAAGATACCAACGCCTGTAACGAGCCATATCCAAAGTTCAGAAGCAGCAAAAATCGGTGTAAAACGTGCAACTAAATAAATACCTGCTTTTACCATTGTTGCGGAGTGAAGGTATGCACTAACTGGTGTTGGCGCTTCCATTGCATCTGGTAGCCAAATGTAGAATGGGAATTGTGCGGATTTCGTAAAGGCACCTAGAAGTATTAAAACGAGCGACCAAGTGAATAACGGATCCTGCACTAAATTAGGTGCCATGACAATAAGTTCACGGATTGAATACGTTCCTCCCATTAAATAAAGAAGGATGAATCCTCCTAACATCATTAAGCCGCCACCGACCGTAATCATCATAGACTTAAGTGCACCAAGGCGAGAGGCATCACGGTTATACCAGTAACCGATTAGTAAAAATGATGAAATAGATGTTAGCTCCCAGAAAAAGTACAAAGTAATTAAATGATCCGACTGCACTACTCCAAGCATCGCGGTCATAAATAATAATAAATAAACATAAAAATTATGTAATTTTTCTTTATGTTTGTCTAAATAAAAAATCGAGTAAAGTACGACCAATGAGCCAATTCCAGTAATTAGTAATGAGAATAGCAAGCTAAGTCCATCGATATAAGAAACGACGGAAATATCGAGCGATGGAATCCAAGGAAGCTCTTCAAGAAATACTTCACCATCTGCTACTTTTGGGATATAAGAGGCGTAAATAATCGCAAGTGTAGCAGGTACTGCAAGAACAAACCAGCCTGTATGAATATTTTTAATGCTTTTATATAAAAATGGCACAAATATTGCGGCAAGCATTGGAATGAAAATATAAAGTACTTGTAACAAAAAAATCCTCCTTTATGCAGGTAGTATGTCAATTATAACGTACTTTTTGTACGAATGCATATGCACTAATAGGATTTAGCTTGCGATAGTGGAAGAAATTTGGCTATATTATAAATAGGAAGTTATCAATAGAATCAGAGGAAAAAAATTTTTATGAAGAACCCTTATATTTATGGTTATTTACCATTAATTACGATTTTGTTATTTAGTTTAACATTTGGGATGTATGCTGTAAGTGAATCGTTGCAAATTTTTCAAGCAATTGGCGTATATTCTGGCATGCGTGAATTTTTATCCGATTTCGAACTACGTGTTTTTTTGCTAATTGTCTTTGCTGTCATCTTTTTTATGCTATTTTCAGCACTAAAATTAGTAGGGGAAACTATTCACGAGCTGGGGATGTTATTTTTCTCAAAAGACAATGAAGGTGCGACAGTCCATCAAGCACGAGGCGGTTACATAATTTTAGTTGTAGGTGCAATATGCTCAGCCTTTGCTATTCAATTTATTTATATTTTAATAGGGATTTTTGTCTTAACTGTCTTTATTTATTTTATTTACCTTATTTATAAAATGAGCCATTATATGTCTATGAGTGGAACGATTGGGCTACTAGTATTTGAGCTTTTTATGTGGACAATATTATTATCACTTTTAGTTTATGTCGTTTTAAAATTGTATAATGGCATCTTGGCGAGTTTACCGTTTGCAAATTAAATAGCAACTTAAACAATGAAAGGAGCAGCCCTAGAGTGATGAATGTCACAAAGGGCTGCTCCTTTTAATCGAGAATCTTTATTCTATCAATACATTAAATAGCTGATGATGAATCTTATAAGCTTCTAAGTTTTCCATAGATTGTGGCTTATCATAGCCAAGCCATACTGCCGCCGTATATTCATCATTTAATCCAGCAAGCCAGTAGTCGCGATAGTTGTTTGTTGTTCCGGTTTTGGCACCGACATAGTTACTTCTACTATAAACACCTTGTCCTGTACCATTCGCGACAACATCCGCAAGCAATGCACGCATATACTTTACCGTTTTCGGTGACCAAATTTGATCGCGTGCTGTATCCCAGCTGTAAAGCTCCGTTCCATCAGCTGCTGTCACTTTACGGATGCTATGGGCTAGTACATATGAGCCGTCTATAAAGCTCGTATAGGCATCTGCTAGCTCAAGTGCTGTAACACCATATGTTAATCCTCCTAACGAGGCAGCATAATTATGATCTTTTTCAACGATGGAGCGGAAGTTAAAGCGATCTAAATAACTAAAGGCTGTTTCAATCCCAACTGTGTTAAAGAGTCGGAGAGCCGATGTATTGTAGCTATATCGAAATGCTGTCCGAATTGAAACATCACCGTACGTAAAGCCTCCATAGTTTTGTGGACAAAATGAACCGACACAATAACTGCCACCACTGACTGTAGAATCTGGTGTGTATGTTGTCGTTTCAAACAAAGGTGCATATACCGCTAGCGGTTTAAAGGCAGAGCCTGGCTGCCTTGTACCTTGAAAGGCTCGGTGAAAATCAAATTTTTCATAGTTTTTCCCCGCATAAAGACTAACGACTTCACGGGACTTATTATCAATAACTGCTCCAGCTGCTTGTAATTTGCCCGAACCTAGAATTGCTGTCATTTCTTTCTCATCATGCGCTTGTTTGTTAGGATCAAGTGCGGTATGAATCGTTAATCCATTTTGAAATAATGTATTTAGTCGATTGTCTAACTGCGCTTTAATTTTTTTCTTTTCTTCCTCGCTTTGCGTATTTGCAAGACGATCTGCATAGCCCTCTTTTTCTGCAACTAACCATCTAAGCTCTTGTAGAACGTAAGTGCTGTACATAGGATAGTTTTGAACTTTATTCTTTACATTTAACGTGATTGTTTCAGCTTTATATGTAATAGCATCTTCTGTTGTTATAGCCCCACTCGCTGCAAGAGTATCTAATAACCGCTCCTGTCTCGCTTTTGTTTTATCAAAATTTTTTAAAGGATTATAAAGTGAGGGGTTATTTGGAATGGCTGAAATAAATGCAATTTCAGCAACAGATAATTCTTGGAGTGGTTTCTGAAAATAATATGTAGCTGCTCCTCCGATTCCATAAACTTGATTGCTAAAATAGGATTCATTTAAATACATCGTTAATATCGCGTCTTTATCAAATTCTTTCTCAAGCTCATAGGAATAGAAAAGCTCAGTTAATTTTCGTTCATATGTTTTTTCATCGGATAAATAACGCATACGAACGAGCTGCTGTGTAATGGTACTACCACCTTGTGAAGTAGAATCTGTGTTTGAGTTGGCAACCATTGCACGAATGATCGCACTGAGGTCAAAGCCGATATGTTCATAAAAATTAGCGTCCTCACTTGCAATAAAAATTTCCTGGGCAATTTGTGGAATTTCTTGTAATGTTAGAGGTTGCCGCCATTCGACATATTCCTCGCTAAATGTTTCCCCGTTTTGGTCAATAAGTATTACTGGAAGCTGTGACTGTACTTCCGGTAAATGAATCGCATCAACAATTTGCTCCTCATGCGCTTTTGCTGAATTGATTTCTGTCCTAATATTTGTACTAATCCACCAAAGGGCAGGTAAGGATAGTAAAATGATAAAAAAACCACAAGCCTTTTTCATATGTGCCTCCACTCTAAATATGGGTCATTCTACAGAATAACATAATTTGGATGGTTTCCAAATACTCGTTCTGACCTATTTGCACTTTATCGAAAATCTTAGATAGCTGTATTAAGAACTGTTGACATGTTTAAGTACATAATATTTTTTTATAGAGTTGGTTCATTATAGAAAATGGGAGATGGCATTTGGCTATGTGTTGATTGGAGTGGAGGCTAGGCGACTCCAGAAAAGCGCCCAGTCGGAATGGAAATCAACCCAACGTTATGATAATGAGCTAAAAAGTTAAAAGTGCATAAATCGTCAATACTTTGGTGAAGAAAACCATTAAGAAGTATGGTAGACTAAAATGAGGTCAGAAATGATATACTACTATCATTTACATGAAAACAGAAATTTTACATTTAAAGGAGAGACTTGAATGTTTCCACAATTAACAACAGAAGTACAAACAGGTGAAGTACTTGTAGAAATGAAAACAACGTTAGGTGCCATCAAAATTAAATTATTCCCAGAGCATGCACCAAAAACTGTTGAAAACTTCTTAGGTCATGCAAAATCAGGTTACTATAACGACATCATTTTCCACCGTGTAATCCAAGACTTTATGATTCAAGGCGGTGACCCAACTGGTACAGGTATGGGCGGCGAATCAATTTGGGGTAACTCTTTCGAGGATGAGTTTTCTGATAATGTATTTAACCTTCGCGGTGCCCTTTCAATGGCAAATGCAGGTCCAAACACAAATGGTTCACAATTCTTTATCGTTCAAATGAAGCACCTTCCAAGTGATATGCTTCGCCAATTACAAGGTGCGGGCTTCCCTGAAGAAATTATTGAAGCCTATGCTCAAAATGGTGGTACACCTTGGTTAGACCATAAACATACAGTATTTGGTCATGTTGTTGAAGGAATGGACATTATAGACAAAATCGCAGATGTAGAAAAAGACTTCCGTGATAAACCGTTAGAAGATGTGAAAATTGAGTCAATTACAGTTTTTGAATAATAATTGTAAGGACGTGTAAAACATGGAACATTTAATGTATCAATTTTTATATTTCCCAGAAGATAAATCAGGCTATATTCCTGCAGCTTTTGAATTTTTAATAATGCTTATTTTATGTATTATTGTATTTATTGCTTTCCGTAAAATTTCTAAAAAACAAGAAATGAAAACAAAGGAAATCGAAGCACGTATTCTAGCTGAGAGAAAAAATACAAACAATCAGCAAAATATTTAAAGTGTAGAAAGCCAGATGCCTCGCAGTTAAAAATGACTGTGAGGCAATTTTTTTAGGATTGCTACTTTTTTGAAAGTTGTAAAGCAAACGAGTACAAGTGATAAATATCTCTACTACCTTTCTCATTATTCGGGATAACAAACTTTTCAACCAATACATATTTCTAAACATAAAAAGGATATCTCCGAACAACTCGAGATATCCTTTACAATTTACTGTTATGCCTGTAGTGCTTGCTTAAAGCGTTGAACACAGTCTTTTACTGTATCAAATGAACAAGCAATGTTCATACGCAAGAAGCCGCGTCCCTCTTCGCCATATTTTGTTCCTGGCTCTAATGCAAGCTTGCCATCTTCTAGCAAGCGTTTCATGATTTCTTTTTCATCCAGTCCTAATTCCCGATAATCAATCCAAAGTAAATAAGTGCCCTGAGGTTTTGTAATATGAATACCAGGTAATTGTTCTAATTCAGCAATGACATAGTCCATATTATTAGAAATATAAGTAAGCATTTCTTCTAACCATGGAGACCCCTCAGTATAAGCAGCCTGAAGTGCAACCGAAGCAAAGGTATTTAATGAGCCTTGCCCACTAGCCATATTCACTGCCTCTAGCAACATACGCTTTTTCTTATCCGTAACAATCATATAGGCAACCTGAATACCAGCTAAATTAAATGTTTTAGTTGGTGCCATGCATGTAATAATACGATCCATTTCATCCCCAGCAATTTTTGCTAGTGGCGTATGTTTTGAGCCATCTAACATCAAATCGGAATGAATTTCATCGGAAATAATCACTACATCATATTTTGCACAAAGGCGCACGATTTCCTTTAAAGTTGCTTCATCCCATACATAGCCACCTGGATTATGCGGATTACACAATATGTAGGCTTTCACATTTTGAGCAAGTGCCTGTTCAAAAGCTTCAAAGTCATAGACAAATGTTCCGTCTTTTTCGACTAAAGGACAGCTAACAATCTCTCGAGCATTACTTTTTGTTATGTTAAAGAATGGCGGATAGACTGGTGTGGAAATTAGTACTTTATCTCCGGGATTTGTCAGTGCTGTGATGCTATTAGCTAAAGCAGCGACAACACCGTTACAGAATAGAATAGATTGGTTTTCAATGTGCCAACCATGTTGAATAAATTGCCAGTCTACTATCGACTGTATGGCTTCCCCGCTTACAAAACTATAACCGAAAACAGTCTTTTCAGCATGCTCTTGTAGCGCCTTTGACACCGCTGCTGGTGCGGAAAAGTCCATATCGGCAATCCACATTGGCAGTATGTCTGAAGCATCTTTTAATCCATAGACGTTTTCCATTGCGTCCCATTTTACAGAGTTTGTACATCGACGTTTATTAGTTTGATCGAAAATAGACAAGCAAATCACTCTTTTCTTTTTTTTTTACTATGGTATCATACGAGTATGATAAAAGGATAATAGGTGAGCATTTTGGAAAATATAAAAATGAATCGAGCAGCTGTACATCTGCTAGAGGAGTGGGATCCATTTAACTTAGGTCCAGACCATTATGATACTGAAACGGCAGATGTTGTAGCAGCATTGCAAGGCATTGATGACCCATCCGTTCTTGCAAAGGTTATTCAAGAAACGTATGAGCATTCGTTTGAAGAATGGATTCCATTTGAAAATTGTGTAGCCATTTCATACAAACTTATTGCGATAAAATTTGAAGCAAAATGCATTATCTAATTATGCTTTTTGCTTTTCTATAGAAAACGAGGTTGTCATTCAATGTTGTGACAACCTCGTTTTTTAGATTCAAATTATTTAAATAACGGTAAAATCCCCTGAATGAAAATAATTAAAATTGCAATCGGAGAAACATAACGAATTGAATAATACCAAATATTGAACATCAGATTTGAGGAGGCAAGCTCCTTACGCGAAATGTCCTTTGTATAATAGTAGCCTGCAAAGATGGAAATTAGTAAGGCTCCAATTGGCATACCAATACTATTGGTTAAAAAGTCTACAAAATCAAAAATAGAGCGGTCTAAAATTTTTACATCGGATAGGATGCCGAATGATAGGGCACTTGGAATACCAATGATGAAAATAATGATACCACCGATCCAAGCGATTTTTTTACGCTTTTCAGGCTTATCTCCAATTGCGATTGCCACGACGATTTCTAACATGGAAATGGAAGAAGTTACTGTTGCAAATAGTAGAAGAACAAAGAAAATCGTTAAGAACAGTCCACCAAGAGGTAATTGCTCAAAAACAGCAGGTAAAATAATAAATACGAGGCCAGGACCTTGATCAGGTGTATAGCCGAGTGCGAACACTGCTGGAAAAATTACTAGGCCTGCAAGTAAAGAAATGATAATATTCATGGATGCAACATTGATGGCCGAGTTTCCAATTTTTTCGCTTTTGGATAGATAGGAAGAATATGTGATCATTACGGCGATCCCGACACTTAACGAGAAGAATGCTTGTCCAAGCGCCTTTAAAAATGTTTCCGCGTTTAAGTATGACCAATCAGGAACGAACATAAATTTGACGCCTTCCATCGCGCCATCCAATGTTAAGGAGCGAATAACTAACACGATGAAGAAGATGAATAAAAGAGGCATCATCCAAGTGCTAGCTTTTTCAATACCACCTTTAATACCTGCTGATACAATCGTTACAGTTAATAACATAAATAACCCTTGTACAAGTACTGCTTCAAGTGGGTTTGAAATGATGTCATTAAACAAATCTGCATAATTAATATCTGAACCAGGATTATTCAGCTGTAATGTAAAGGCACGGCCCAAATAACTTAAAATCCAGCCACCAACAACACTGTAGAATGAAAGTATTAGACCGGCAATAATCATGCCACCCCATCCTATCAAGTACCACGGAGTTCCTGGTGCTTGTTCCTTAAACGACGTGACGGCATCTTTTTGCCCACGACGACCAATCATAAATTCTGCAATTAACACCGGTAAGCCGATGAGAAATGTACATAAGATGAATAATAAAATAAAGACACTTCCGCCATTAGTACCCGCCATGTAAGGAAACTTCCAAATAGCTCCTAACCCTATAGCACTTCCAGCGGCAGCTAAAATAAACCCAATTTTAGTTGTAAATTGATCTCTTGAAGACACGAAAATACATCCTCCTTATACTAAAGTTTTATTTTACCGCAATATTTTCATAACACAAGCAAATTTCAGTAAATTAAGCTCGCACATGCGGCAGAGGTTGTTCTAGTAACTTAATATTTGGTTCAACCGGCGGAGTTAGGGGTTTTAGCGGCGGAGTTAGAGGTGTTAGCGGCGAAGTTAGAGGTCTTACCGGCGGAATTAGAGGTGTTAGCGGCGGAGTTAGGGGATTTAGCGGCGAAGTTAGGGGTGTTAGCGGCGAAGTTAGGAGTTTTAGCGGCGAAGTTAGAGGTGTTAGCGGCGGAGTTAGGGGTGTTAGCGGCGGAGTTAGAGGAGTTAGCGGCGAAGTTAGAGGTGTTAGCGGCGAAGTTAGGGGTTTTAGCGGCGAAGTTAGAGGTGTTAGCGGCGAAGTTAGAGGTGTTAGCGGTGAAGTTAGGGGTCTTACCGGCGGAATTCGAGGTTCCAGCGGCGGAGTATTGAATCTTAGCGGCGAAATTAATGGTTCAACCGGTGAATTTGCAAATCTTACCGGCAAAAGTATATGGATTTTTAATAATAAGTAAAATATGTAACAATTAGGAGAAATGTTTCGTTTCATGTACAAAGGAGGGATGACAGTGACAGAAACTGAATTAATCGAACGAGCTCAGCGAGGAGACAAAGACGCTTATATAGAGCTTATCCGAATACATCAACGAACAGTTGAAAAATTTGCCTTTCAATGCGGCGTACATAGTAATGACCTAGCAGACGTTTCGCAGGAGGTATTTGTGAAGCTCTACCGTTTTTTACATCAATTTAAGCAAGATCGTTTTACAACATGGCTCTATAAAATCACACTAAATGCCACACGTGATTATTATCGCAAAGAACAACGAGAGCAGGCGAAAGAAGAAAGGCTAAGTGCTCAGCAACAAACGCCCTCATCTTCAGCAGAGAAGCATGTCCTTAATTTTGAGGAGGATAGGCTATTACATAATGCCATTCAAGCACTTGATGAAAAATATCGTTACCCGCTCATATTATTTTACTTCCATGAATTAAAGTATGAGGAGATAGCGGAGGTACTAAATATCTCGTTATCAGCTGTCAAAGTTCGTATATTACGTGCCAAGGAAAAACTCAAAGCAGAGTTAATGCAAGAGGGGAGTGTTAAAAATGGACGATAAACAGTTTGAAAAACGAATGGAGCTTCTAAAAAAATCCTACGATCGGATAGAACCACAGCTAGATCCAGAAGCTGTTTTCGTACAAATTGAGGCAGAAAATACAATGCAACAAGCAGAAGAATCCAATACCACTCAAAAGCCTCCCTCAAAATGGCAAAAGCCAGCTGTTTGGATAGCAAGTATCGCAAGTGTACTTTTAGTGGGTGTGCTAGTTTCGTCGTATGTAATTAATCCATCGACATTTGTTCAAACAACTGAACAAAAACAAGAACAAAAACAGGACCAAGAATATGACGAATGGCTTTCAAACTTTACAAAGAAATATCAAGAAAAGCGTGAGCAAATGCGTAAAGAGCTCGACATACCAGAGAAAGAGTTTAGTGAAATATCATTAATTCAAAATGCAGATAATGAAGTCTACTCTTTACCTAAAAGAAAAGAGATGTTTCTAGAGATACAGACCGTAAATAATGACTTTTTTAAAGGATTAGAAACAGATATATTGGATGATCTACAAACGCCACGTGAGCTTATACAGTATATCGAAACTTACGAAGGTCTTATGACATTTGAAGAATCTTATTATTTTTATAGTATATATTCTTACAGAGCTGAAGACATTGCACTCTATTATTCCAATAAACTTGCTCAGTATGAAAAAGTTTTATCTCAAAAACCAAAAAGTTTTCCTGCAGACTTAAATCAATTAATTGCTTCGGCTAATAAACAATATTTAGAATTACGATATAATGGAGAAAGTTTTGAATTTAAACCAAATGCCGTTTTCGGAAAAGACGCACCTGAATATATTGACCGTCTTCATCCGGATGTATTAGGTTATTTCAAACATTTAGCTACAGGTTCATTACTTATTGGCGGGGAATTACGCTATTCTATAGAGGACTCTACAACGATTCTGCGTCTCTATGAACAAACACTTTTAGCGGATAATTCCGATGAGTATAATGATAATTTTAACGTATTAAAGGGAGAGTTTGAAAATACATGGCTTGCCATTTTTAAAGGAACTGAAACCAATCCAATTCGTACAAAAACTGGGCAATACAAGTCTGAATACATGGATTTATTAGCTAAAATAGCGAATGGGGATTATGGTGAGGCCATGCGCGAAACAGCCCAATTAATACTAGATGAAATAAAGGTAACTGGACAATCCAAAACGCTAGAACAGTTAACAACATACGATATATGGATGGGCATATTACATTTGCGAAAAGATATATTTATGCAGACACAAGATGGAACAACAAGTATAGCGATTGATGACAATTGGATTGAGCAAACTAAATTACTTTACAATTCTTATGTTGAGACGAGGGATGATACAATGATCGACACATTAAATCCAATTAATATCGTTAGTTTATTTTTATATGCTCATGGGGTTGGTGATCGTGACATAGCTCAGAGACTTTTAACTGATGATGTGGATATCAATACAGTTGTTCAGTTTGATGGGATGGGGAATTTTACGGCTCTTCATGCAATAGGAGATTCGTCACTTAATATTAGAGCCACTGTAAAAAGTGCGGCACATGGAGTAATTGGACAGCAATTATCCTTTAAATTAACCACTGTAGCAACTGAAAATGGTGGGACGCGTTACCTAATTAGTGCTATTAACAATTAAGGAGATTTTTTGCCCGACTTTTACACGTATGTTATAATTTAAGGTGATATATACGTAGCAATCAAAAAGAAAGTGGGCAAGAGGTTATGGTGAAAAAATATGAATTAGGAGACGTGTTGAACGGAAAAGTTACAGGTATTCAGCCGTACGGTGCATTTGTTGCGCTTGATGAAGATACACAAGGCCTTGTGCATATTTCCGAAATTACGTATGGCTTTGTAAAGGATGTTAGTGAGTTTTTATCAGTTGGGCAAGAGGTAGAAGTGAAGATACTTGAAATCGATGAAGAGGCCGAAAAAATTAGTTTATCGATTCGAGCTTTGCAAGAGCGCCCAGCAACATTGCGTAAAAAAGATGCACCACCACGTAAATCATTGCAGGACCGTGTAGATGAATCGGATGCGAATGGTTTTAATTCACTAAAAGATAAATTACAGGACTGGATCGAGCAGTCAGGACAATAAAGTGAATCTTTTACTTCTTTCAGCGGAAGTCTCCCACTTCTATAGTTGGTGAGGTGAATTCACTTTCGATACAGCAAAAATTACTGCCTGTTAATGCGGGATAATAAAACGAGGATGCTTTCATATTGAAGGCATCCTCGTTTTTTATATTCAAAATTACTGATTTTTTATTTTCCGAATTCGGTATTGTAAGTTTTGGCGACTCATGCCAAGTGCGCTAGCAGCCTTTGTAATATTGCCTTCATATAAATTTAAGACATTTTGCACATAATATGATTCGGCTTCACGTAAATAAGCATCGAGCGGCATTACATCATTTTGTTGATGGAACATAAAGAATTCCGGCTCGCGATTGGATTCATCTTGCTGTTGTACCTTGAAACGAAAATGCAGCGGGAGTAAATCTGAGGTAACTGTTGACTCAGTCGTCATAAACGACACAATTTCATCTAGTAATAGCTCAAGCTCCTTTAAATTCCCCGGCCAATCATATTGCAAGAATAAATCCCGTACATCAGGTGCAAGTTCCGCTACATTTGAAGCAAAGCGTTCTCGATGGCGGCTAAAATAATCCTCTACGAATGGAAGAATATCTTCTTTTCGATCTGTTAAATTTGGGATGGTAATGGCCATTGTTGCAAAGAAATAATAGAGTGATTTTGAAAGCTTCTTTTCCGCAATTAATGTAATTGGATCGCTACCAACACTCCCAATGAGCATGTACTTTGACTGTGGAAGGGATTGCAATACTTCTAATAATTGCTCTTGGATATCTAGGCTTAAAAAATCAATGCGTTCAAAGAAAAAAGTGTATGCTTTGTCATCCTGTAAGAGCTCCTGTAATTTATCTAAAACAGATTGTGCAGAACGACGACTCACTAGAGTGACAAATGCTTCAGGATCAGAAGATGCTGCATGGTGAATACCCTCTGCGATTAAATCTTTTCCTGTACCGGATTCACCAATTAGTAAAACAGGTAATTTCACAGCTGCTGCTTTTTTGGCATTTGCGATAACCTGTTGCATCGATTCGGAAACAGAAGTAATGACATCGAATGTTAATGGTTCACCATATCGACGAAGAGGCTGATAAACAAGCTTTTCGAGTGATGTAATGTCACGAGCAAATTCAATTGCTCCAATTAGTTTATTTTCAGTATAAAGTGGGAAAGTATCATTAATCGTTGTAATTTCATGACCATTTTTATTCCAATAGGTTTGTTTAACATTAATTTCTTTTTGACCAGTTTGTAAAACACGCATTAAAGTACTTTCATGCTGGCGGAAGGAAAACATTTCAATAACAGAACGATCTGCTAATTCATCAAAATGAAATCCCTCAATTTCTTTCATCTTTGTATTATAAATAATTGTTTTGCCAGAAAGGTCTACGGCGTGAATACCAACAGTTACATTTGTTGCAATAAACTCATAAAAAGGTAGTAAGGGTTCAGAAATTTTCATAAAATGTGCACCTCAAAAAAATTTTTACTTGAAATATGCAACGAAATTTTGCATTATAATAAGTGTAAGAATATTCTAAACGCAAAAATATTTTGCGTCAATGTTTTTTGCACACTAAAATACATCTCACTAGGGAGGATAAATTATGATTTCATACAAACACGAACCATTCACGGATTTTACTCAAGAAGCAAACTACAACGCATATGTAGAGGCTTTAAATAAAGTTGAGAGTTATTTAGGTCAAGACTATCCACTTATTATTGGTGGCGAACGTATTACTACAGAAGATAAAATCATTTCATATAACCCTGCAAAGAAAACAGAAGTAATTGGTCGCGTATCAAAAGCAAGTAAAGAGTTAGCTGAAAAAGCGATGCAAGCGGCTGATGAAACATTTAAAACTTGGAAAAAAGTAGATCCAGCTATTCGTGCAGATGTATTATTTAAAGCAGCAGCGATTATTCGCCGTCGTAAACATGAATTCTCTGCACTTTTAACAAAAGAAGCAGGTAAACCTTGGGCTGAAGCTGATGCAGATACTGCAGAAGCAATCGACTTTTTAGAATACTATGGTCGTCAAATGCTACGTATTAAAGACGGTCAACCTGTAGAAAGCCGTCCAGGTGAATACAACCGTTATGACTATATTCCATTAGGGGTTGGTATTGTTATTTCACCTTGGAACTTCCCATTCGCTATTATGGCAGGTACAACGGTTGCAGCTTTAGTAACAGGTAACACTGTATTATTAAAACCAGCTTCTACAACTCCAGTAGTTGCTTATAAATTTATCGAAGTATTAGAGCAAGCAGGTCTGCCAGCAGGTGCTGTGAACTTTGTACCAGGTTCTGGGGCAGAAGTAGGTGACTACTTAGTTGATCATCCAAAAACACGCTTCATCAGCTTCACTGGCTCACGTGATGTAGGTTTACGTATTAACCAACGTGCATCGGTATTAAATGATGGTCAAATTTGGATTAAACGTGTAATCGCTGAAATGGGCGGTAAAGATACAATCGTTGTCGATAAAGAAGCAGATTTAGAACTTGCTGCACAATCTATCGTAAAATCAGCATTCGGCTTCTCAGGTCAAAAATGTTCAGCATGTTCTCGTGCTGTTATCGTTGAAGATGTATATGATACAGTTGTGAATCGTGTAGTGGAGCTTACGAATGCACTAACAGTTGGTGATCCAGTAGACTTCAGCAACTTCATGGCAACAGTTATCGACCAAGCAGCATTCAACAAAATTACAGAATACATTGAAATTGGTAAGGGAGAAGGTCGCCTTGTTGCTGGTGGTACAGCTGATGATTCAGTTGGTTACTTCGTCCAACCAACAGTATTTGCAGACGTAGATCGTAATGCACGTGTTATGAAAGAAGAAATTTTTGGACCAGTTGTAGCTATTACAAAAGCTAAAGATTTCGATGAAGCAATTGATATTGCAAACGATACTGAATACGGTTTAACTGGTGCGGTTATTACAAATAATCGTGTGAATTTAGAAAAAGCACGTGAAGATTTCCATGTAGGTAACTTATACTTCAACCGTGGTTGTACAGGTGCAATCGTAGGTTACCAACCATTTGGTGGCTTCAATATGTCAGGTACAGACTCAAAAGCAGGTGGCCCTGACTATCTACAACTTCACATGCAAGCAAAAACAACTTCAGAAATGCTTTAATGTTTAAGGTAAGGCTTTTCTATAAGTATTAGAATTAAAAAGAATCTGCGAAACTCCTCCTGGGAAAGTAAGCCTGGCAAGAACCGCAGTAGCTAACGTCGAGGCGGCTTTACCTAGGGGAAGCGAGTAGATTCTTATTTTTTCTTTATTCAGAAAATGCTGTCTAGTAAATTAGCTTTTAGTCTTCCATAGATTTTTCATGATGAAAGTAAGGAGAGAATACTATATGACAAAAACACAACAAGTTATTGAACAAACTCAAAATTTTGGTGCTGCAAACTATCATCCACTGCCAATCGTTATTTCAGAGGCTGAGGGTGCTTGGGTAAAAGATCCAGAAGGAAACAAATACTTAGATATGCTATCAGCTTACTCTGCTGTGAATCAGGGACATCGTCATCCAAAAATTATCGCTGCGTTAAAAGAGCAAGCTGATAAAGTAACATTAACTTCTCGTGCATTTTATAGCGAAAACCTTGGTGAATGGTATGAGCTTGTTGGTACATTAACGAATAAACAAATGGTCTTACCAATGAATACAGGTGCAGAAGCGGTAGAAACTGCATTTAAAGCAGCTCGTCGTTGGGCATATGATGTAAAAGGTGTAGAAGATGGCAAGGCTGAAATCATTGCATGTAACGGAAACTTCCATGGCCGTACAATGCTTGCTGTTTCTTTATCTTCTGATGAAGAATATCGTCGTGGCTTCGGTCCGATGTTACCGAATGTTAAGTTAGTGGATTATGGTAACTTAGAAGCATTGAAATCAGCAATTACACCGAATACTGCAGCGTTTTTAATTGAACCAATTCAAGGTGAAGCGGGTATTGTTATTCCACCAGAAGGCTTCTTACAAGCAGCTCGCGAGTTATGCCGTGAAAACAATGTATTATTTATTGCGGATGAAATTCAAGCTGGTTTAGCACGTACAGGTAAAATGTTTGCGTGTGATTGGGAAGAAGTAGAGCCTGATATGTACATCCTAGGTAAAGCTTTAGGCGGCGGTGTATTCCCGATCTCTTGCGTAGCGGCTAATCGTGACATTTTAGGTGTATTCAATCCAGGGTCACATGGTTCAACATTTGGTGGTAATCCTTTAGCATGTGCTGTTTCCGTTGCTTCAATTAAAGTATTATTAGACGAAAAATTAGCTGAGCGTTCACACCAACTAGGTGAATATTTCAAAGGTAGATTACGCAACATTAATAACCCGGTTATTAAAGAAGTTCGTGGTCGTGGTTTATTCATCGGAATGGAATTAACTGAGGCAGCACGTCCATACTGTGAAAAGCTTAAAGAATTAGGTTTATTATGTAAAGAAACGCATGATACAGTAATTCGTTTTGCACCACCACTTGTTATTTCTCAAGAAGATTTAGATTGGTCAATTGAACAAATTGAAAAAGTTTTTAATCTTTAACAAAATGTTCACATTTTAATTCGGAAGTATGTTACAATGATGCCGATATACTATCATTAAATAAAACAAAGAGGCGATTTAATATGTCTGAAAACTTAAACCTATTCACATCAACACAAGATGTCATTCAAGATGCTCTAAATAAACTTGGCTATGACGAAGCAATGTATGAATTGTTAAAGGAACCACTTCGCATGTTACAAGTACGCATCCCAGTGAAAATGGATGATGGTACAACTAAAGTATTTACTGGTTACCGTGCACAACATAATGATGCTGTAGGACCAACTAAAGGTGGGGTACGTTTCCACCCAGCAGTTTCTGAGGAAGAAGTTAAAGCGCTTTCAATGTGGATGACATTGAAATGCGGTATTGTGGATCTACCTTATGGCGGTGGTAAAGGCGGTGTCATCTGTGACCCACGTCAAATGTCTATGGGTGAAATTGAACGTTTAAGCCGCGGCTATGTACGTGCAGTTAGTCAAATCGTAGGACCAACAAAAGACATTCCTGCTCCAGACGTATTTACGAATGCGCAAATTATGGCTTGGATGATGGACGAATACAGCCGTATGGATGAATTCAACTCACCAGGTTTCATCACAGGTAAGCCGCTAGTGCTTGGTGGTTCTCAAGGTCGTGACCGTGCTACTGCACAAGGTGTAACAATCGTTATCCAAGAAGCAGCGAAAAAACGTGGCATTGATCTTAAAGGTGCACGCGTTGTTATTCAAGGCTTTGGTAACGCAGGTAGCTTCCTTGCGAAGTTCATGCATGATTTAGGTGCAAAAGTAATCGGTATTTCAGATGCTTATGGTGCACTTCATGATCCGGAAGGTTTAGATATCGAATACTTATTAGATCGTCGCGATAGCTTCGGTACAGTAACAACATTATTTGAAAACACAATTTCAAACAAAGAATTATTAGAGCTTGATTGTGATATTCTAGTGCCTGCTGCTATTGAAAATCAAATTACTGCTGATAATGCACACAACATTAAAGCAAACATCGTAGTAGAAGCAGCAAATGGTCCAACAACTGCTGAAGCAACTAGAATTTTAACTGAGCGTGACATTTTACTTGTACCAGACGTATTAGCATCTGCTGGTGGGGTAACAGTTTCTTACTTCGAATGGGTACAAAATAACCAAGGTTATTACTGGACTGAGGAAGAAGTTGAAGAACGTCTATACAAAAAAATGGTTGATGCATTTGAAAACGTTTATACAACAGCAACAACACGTAACATTAACATGCGTTTAGCAGCTTATATGGTAGGTGTTCGCCGTACTGCAGAAGCTTCACGCTTCCGTGGATGGGTTTAATCAAAATATAAATATGAAACGAGTCATTCCTTTAATGGGATGGCTCGTTTCATGTTTTTAAAGACTTATTGTGTCAATGAAATTAAGGCGTCAAATTAAATAAAGTATGGCTCTTGGGCAAAACGAGGGAGTGATTTCCGTTCCGGCTGGGCGCATTCTTGGGGGCGTCTAATGAGCCGCTTCACTCTGATAACATCGAGAAAATCGCTGATACTTTGATGAGCAGTATATGTTTTTACTGTTAGAATTTTTAATCGAGTAAAACAAAAACTAGGATTGTTTAAAATGCTATGAGTTCATACAGGAGAAATAAGCAGAAATAAATGTCCCAGTTCCCGAATAGATTCATTTCATAAGATTTATAACGACTACACGTCAAAATTTAATCTTTGCTTTCCCTAATAGAAATATGAGAAAATCCAACTAGAAAGGGGCGAATTGAATGGATTCATTTACATTTTATAATCCGGTGAAGTTACATTTTGGTGAAGATGCACTGGAAAAGTTACCAAGAGAGATCGCGCAATACGGTAAAAAGGTGTTAGTTGTATATGGTGGAGGTAGCATTAAGAAAAATGGTGTATACAATGCCGTCATCGAAAAGTTACATGAAGCGGATAAAACGATCTTTGAATTGAGTGGTGTCGAGCCAAATCCGCGTGTTGAAACGGCAAGACTTGGTATTGATATTTGTAAAAGAGAAGGAATTGACCTTGTTCTAGCCGTTGGCGGAGGTTCCGTTATTGACTGTTCAAAATTAATCGTTGCTGGTGCAAAATATGATGGCGATGCGTGGGATATTGTGAAACGTAAAGTCTTCGTGCAGGACGCTTTACCGCTCGGAACAGTTTTAACGCTTGCTGCAACAGGCTCCGAAATGAACTCTGGCTCTGTTATTACAAACGCAGCTACAGAAGAAAAACTAAGTTGGGGTAGTCCTGCTGCATTCCCGAAATTTTCAATTTTAAATCCAGTGTATACAGTGACAGTACCAAAAGATCATACAGTTTATGGAATCGTTGATATGATGTCACATGTATTTGAACAGTATTTCCATAGTACGACGAATACACCAATTACAGATGAAATGTGTGAAGGTGTGTTACGAACTGTCATTTCTACAGCGCCTAAATTACTTGACGATTTGGAGAATATCCAGTTACGTGAAACAATTTTATTAGCTGGAACAATTGGGTTAAATGGATTCTTATCAATTGGCTCTCGCGGTGATTGGGCGTCACATAATATTGAGCATGCTGTATCTGCAGTTTACGATATTCCTCATGCAGGTGGATTAGCAATTTTACAGCCTCATTGGATGCGTCTAAGTGTATCGGTGAATCCAGAACGTTTTGCAGGCCTTGCAACACGTGTCTTTGGCGTTGATGCGACAGGGAAGTCACCGGAAGAAGTTGCATATGAGGGGATTGATCGTATATCTTCATTCTGGACTTCATTAGGAGCTCCGAGTCGCTTTGCAGATTATGATATTGATGATTCGAAATTCAATCAAATTGTAGAACATGCTATGCAAAATGGACCTTTTGGAAACTTCAACAAATTACAAGAAGAAGATGTCCGTACTATTTTGCAAAACTCACTTTAATATTGAAAATGGATATGAGGCTACGCATTGTGGTCTCATATTTTTATTGTCGTGTCAGAATCATATTTTTGTATGTAATGGAGAGGTTCAAGGTGGCTTCGTTGAAGATATGATTAAGTGAAACGAGGGCGTCTACAATTAATTTAAAAAATAGCCAAGTGCCTGAAATATGGCAATTGGCTATTTATCTTATTATAGAAAAAATATTTTGGATAATAAGGTTGATGTTACTGTTTTAATGTTTAGTTTCTGGTCTTTCGCCAATATGCACCCAATCTATTGTGCCATCATCCTCATCAAATAAAATGGTCACTTTTGTTACGCCCTTCTGACTTGAAATGATCTCTGTTAAATGGTCGCGTACGTCATCTAGAAAAGCGAGTGATAGATTAGCGTCAGCTTCAGCAACTAATTCCACATGTAAAAATTCGCCTTCTTTAATAACCTCTAAGCGTACAATATCTTGAATGTTCGGGTCATCCATGACAATATGAGCAATATGGTTGAGCATTTCTTCGTCTGTTTCACCAATAACGCCACGTGCATTATCAAGGAACACTTTTGCTACTACATAGAACATCATACAGCCAATAATCATTGAAACAAGTCCTTCTATATTTGTCCAGCCTGTAAAATGTGCGATTAAAATAGCAGCGAAGGCCAAAACATTACCACCTGTAGCAACTAAGTCTTCCATAAATACTAATTTTGTTGCTGGTTTTGCGCGATTCAAATAGCCAAAAGCTTTAGGAATTGCTGTTAGTATTCCTGCTTTTTCCTGACCGGCTTCATGGAGAATTTCAACCGCAGCTTTAGCAAGCACAGCCCCTTCTAAAACAATCCCGATCAATAATACTCCAAGTGCAATGAGCATTCCTTTAGATTCTTCTGCAGGATGTATAAAATGATGCCAGCCTTCTTTTACTGTTTCATAAGAAAGGATAGCTACGATAATTACGGCAAAAAGACAAACTAAATTTACAATTCGACCAAAGCCTGAAGGGAATTGTTTTGTCGGTGCTTTTTTCGAAAGAGCTGAGCCGATATAAACGAAAAACTGGTTTGCTGCATCTCCCAAAGAGTGCATCATTTCTGCAAACATAGCAACATTACCTGTAAAGAAGAAGGCAGCACCTTTAATAATTCCTAAAAAGGCATTTACAAATGCCGCCATAAGAGAGGGTTTATTACCGTCTTTTAATAGTTTTAATATTTCTGCCACGAAGAATCCTCCAACTAGTTTAAAATTTCCATTTCTATTTTTTCTATATAAGATAGTGTTCGTAATGAACGATAAAATGACAGTAAGTTATCAGAGATAATTAATGATAAACGTAAATCTAATTCATGTAAAACATTATCATTGTTTGGAACAGCTTGAATACGAATGTTTTCGATGATAATATTGTTCTCCTTTAGAAATTGAAGAAAAGATTCGCTGTTTTCATCATTGTTAATCTGAACTTTCAATGATATTTCTCGCATACGAATCCGTTTTGGTCCTATTTTCATAAGAAACGGCGATAAAACCTCAATTCCGAAGACAATGATAATAACAGCTAATGTAGCATCCATATAAAATCCTGCGCCAACTGCAATTCCTATCCCAGCTGCTCCCCAAATCATTGCAGCGGTAGTTAAACCTGAGATACTATCATTTCCGCGTCTTAAAATAACGCCTGCTCCAAGAAATCCAATTCCACTAACAACTTGGGCAGCCAAGCGAAGAGGATCCATTGTAATATTGATGTCAGACCTTGGGGGTGTTGAATAGGCGGTTTCAATCGAAATAATAGTTAATAAACAGCTAAATGTAGCAATGACTAAGCTTGTTTTTAATCCTACAGGTTTCTTTTTTAATTCCCTTTCAATGCCGATTACTAAACTTAATGTGGCTGCAATAACTAATTTTATGCCAACTTCATATGTAATCATATTTCCAAATAAGGTTTCCATAAGCAACCCTCCACAGATATTTCGTATTGCTAAGAGATATGCAAGGTGTCATTATTATATGTACATTACTTTTTTGTATTGTACATCACGATCGGAATGATGTATAAGTATTTTTTAACTTCTTTTAGGCATAAGTCACTCGCCTCTATAGGTAGTGAGGTGAATGTGGGTTTAAGTGAGTGTTCAGCGGGTGTCCAAACATTCACTGAAAGCAGTTAAATCCTCGGGCGATTCCGGACGCAATTATGCCGAGGCATAATTAATTGGAGGTTGGATTTTATGGAGAAACCAAAAATTCATCCATACATCCCTATTTTTATTGGCGTTGTTTCTGTATCCTTATCTGCCATATTAGTAAAATTAGCAAATGCAGAAGCAGGAGTTATTGCGTTTTACCGTATGTTGTTTTCAGTCTTAATAATGGCTCCTCTGTTTTTTTGGAAATACACTAACGAGGTAAAACAATTAAGAATACGTGATTGGCTATTTTCTTCAATTGCAGGCATATTTTTAGCTTTTCATTTTATATTGTGGTTTGAATCACTCAATTACACTTCTGTAGCAAGTTCTACAGTTTTGGTTACCCTTCAGCCATTGTTTGCATTTGTAGGTACATATTTTTTCTTTAAAGAGGAGATTACTCTAAAAACTATTATTGCAGGAGCAATTGCGATAATCGGAAGTGTTTTAATTAGTTGGGGAGATTTTAAAGTTAGTGGAACTGCATTTTATGGAGATATGCTTGCTTTGATTGCGTGTGTACTTGTTACAGCCTACTTTTTATTTGGACAGGATGTACGTAAAAGGTTATCTCTTGTGACTTACACGATGATTGTTTATGTTGTTAGTACAATTACGTTATTGATCTATGTTCTTATTAAAGGTGAATCATTCGGCCCTTATTCTATTATGGACTGGATATGTTTTATTTTATTAGCGATAGTTCCTAATTTATTTGGTCATACACTATTTAATTGGTCCATCAAATACGTTAGTACAAATGTAGTTTCGATTGCGATATTATTTGAACCAATTGGAGCGGCCATTTTAGCTCTTGTAATTTTTAAAGAGTATTTAATAGCCACACAAATTATTGGTGGATTCATTGTTATAGTAGGAATTCTATTGTTTATAGTCGATGAGAAAAAGATTTTTAAGTTTTTTTCTAAAAAAGCTTGATTTTTAAAATGCTATATTATATATTATTACTTGTCCTTAACAAGAAGGACGACTTGATAAAAAAAGATTTTAAAAAAGTTGTTGACTTCTTGTTGAATACAAGTTATGATAATAAAGTCGCTGAAAACAAATGGTGACGAAATGAACCTTGAAAACTGAACAAGCAAAACGTAATCAATAAAGTTTTAAGTAGCTAACCTTGAGTTGGTGAACGAAACAAAATTTGGACATCAAACATGATGCCAGCAAAACAATTTGAGCTAATCAAATTTCTTTTTATGGAGAGTTTGATCCTGGCTCAGGACGAACGCTGGCGG